>JAFNAJ010000008.1:0-19432 GCA_017860085.1 Acidobacteriota bacterium
CGCTCCACGCCTTCCTCGGAACTCGACGCCAATCAGCAGGGTGTCGCCGAACAGGAGCGGCGACGAGCCGATGAAATCGCCTGGTCGACTCTCCCACACCATGGTGCCGGTGTCCTTCCGCACCGCATACACGTAGCCGCCATAGTCCGAGATATATACGTGCTGGTCGTCGATCGCAGGAGAGCTGTGGCTGCCCTTCTCCGACGGGTGACCACGAAACTCCCAGAGGCGTGATCCGTCCGAGCGGCGCACCGCTACGAGGGTCCCGCGATCGGTCGCGACGAACACCTCGCGTTCGGTCACCGCCGGGGTCGACTTCGAGGCGCTGTAGTCGCCGACGTTCAGTCGCGGCGTCACCCACACCAGCCGGTAGCGCTTCCGTGGTCCCGCCGTGGCGTCGGCAGGGGCAACGCCCGTGCGGTCTGCGCCGTATCGGTATTGCGTCGCGAGCGCACTGTGCTCGATCGCGACCGACTCGTTGCGGTGGGGCCATTTCCAGGCCGCGTAGTACGCGCCCACGCCAGCAGCGCCCACGAGCACAACGGCCCCAAGGGCCGCCAGGGCTTTCCACGCGCGCCGCTTCCACGCGCGCCCGGGGGACTGCGTGGTCGACGTCCTCGTTACGTCTGGCGTCTGCATCAAGCCTCTCGGTTGGTGGCGTGTGCCTGGAATCTGCCGGGGCACCTGCGCGGGTCACCGTCTCTGCGCGCGGCCTCGTCGAAAGTACTCCACCTGGTGCCGGCGGACGTGGTTGGCGTGCTCAGCAAGCGTCGTCGAGAAGACGTGGCTCCCGTCGTTCCTGCTGACGAAGTAGAGATACGACACCTTGGCCGGTGCCAGTGCGGCCTCAATCGACGACCGTCCGGGCGACGCAATGGGTCCGGGCGGCAGCCCGGCATACCTGTACGTGTTGTACGGCGAGTCGAACGCCAGATCGGCGCGCGTCAGGTTCCCGGTGTACCTGCCCGCCCGCCGCAGCGCGTAGATCACCGTGGGGTCGCACTGCAGCCCCATCCCGATCCGAAGACGGTTCGCGTACACGCCGGCCACGATGGCCCGCTCGTCTGGATGGGCGGTCTCCTCCTCGACGAGCGAGGCCAGTGTCACGATCTCGCGGACCGAGCGGCTGCCGGCGGCTGGCCCGGCCGCAGCCACCTTCTGCCACACCGCCTTGAATCGTCGCACCATCTGATCGACCAGGTCGGTCGCCGTCGCCGACCGTGGCAGACCGTAGGTGTCAGGAAAGAGGTAGCCCTCGAGATCAACGGCCACGGGATCCAGGTCGCGGACGAGGTGGACGCTCCTGGCGGCCGCGACGAACGTCTCAGCGGTGCCGAACCCCTGCTCCTCGAATGTGCGGGCCATTTCCGCGATGGTCAGCCCCTCGGGAAACGTCAACTGGCGGAGGAACACGTCCCCGCGTGCGAGCCGTGCCACGACCTCGACTGCGCTCTGCGGCCGGTCGAAGCGGTACTCGCCCGCCTTCAGGCGGCGTTCGGCTCCGGCCAGGCGTGCCGCCACACGGAACGACCACCGGTCGCGCACGATGCCGGCACGCGCGAGCGTGTCCGCGATGGTCGAGACGCCCGCGCCGCGCGGCACGTCGACGAACCGCTCGGGCTCGGCGTATCCCTTGTAGGGGTGCCACAGCGCGCGGACCCACGCGCCACCCGCCAGGGCGACGACGATCGCCCCCGCGAGCAGGCCGAGGGCGAGCGTGCGCCATCTCGTCGAGCGCCTGGACGCGGATGGAGAGCTGGCCCTAGGCATCGTCTCCGGTCGTCGCGCGCGGGGTCGCCGCGCGCTCATCGGCCCGCTGGTCGAGGAACTCCTGCAGGATCACCGCGGCGGCCGCCGCGTCGAGCCGCCCCTTGCGCCGCCGCCAGTCCTTCTCCAGGCTCGCGAGTCGGGACTCGGCTTCGATGCTCGTGAGACGCTCGTCCTGCTCGATGACGTCCACGGAGACGCGCTGACGAAGGGCCGCGGCAAAGGCTGAGGCACGCGCCGTCACGTCGGTCGGTCGGCCATCGAGCCCCCGTGGGACGCCGACGACGACGGCATCGAGGCCGTCCTCGTCGGCCGCGAACCGCGTGACGAGCGCCACCGCCTGCTCGACGACATCGGCGCCATCCAGGCGCGTGAGCGGGCTCGCCAGCGTGCCCGAGGCATCGCTCAGCGCCACGCCCGTTCGGCGCGCCCCGACGTCGAACGCGATCACCCGCATCACCGCAGCGTAGCAAGGCGGCGCCGGTCGGGCAACCGCCGCGTGTTATACTCTCGCCCTGCTTCCCACACGCCAGGCACAGTACTTCGCTGGACTCCCCGTGTCGCCGCGAACGCTCCTCTTCGTGCTTCTTGGTCTCGTGGCCGTCGCGGGCAGCAGCCTGTCCTGTCGCGAGACCTCGCCGCGAGCGACCCACTCGCAGAAGCTCGTGGTCATCGGGTTCGACGGTCTCGATCCCGATCTGGTCCGGCAGTGGGCCAGCGAAGGCAAGTTGCCGACGTTTGCCCGCCTGATCGACCAGGGCACGCTCGCCGAGCTCGACACCACGCACTCGCCGGAGTCGCCCACCGCGTGGGCGTCGTTTGCCACGGGCGTCAACGCCGGCAAGCACAACATCTACGACTTTCTCGTGCGCGATACGAGCAGCTACCTCATCGACCTGGGGATGGTCGAGCGGATTCCGGGGCGCTTCCTGTTCAACTACATCCCGGTCCGGCGTCCCGAGGTGCGGTCGATTCGCGGCGGTACCTCGTTCTGGGTCACGGCCGGCCGGGCGGGCGTCCGTTCGAGGGTCCTCACGGTTCCCGTGACGTATCCGCCCGAAGACGTGCCCGCCGGGGAATTGCTCTCGGGCCTGCCGCTGCCGGACATCCGCGGCACGATGGGGACCTTCTCGTACTTCGCGACCGATCTCAGCCGCTACGAGGAAGGCAACACCGAGTTCGGCGGCATTCTCAAGCGCCTGGTCTTCGAAGCCGGTGTCGCGTCGACTCAGCTGAGCGGGCCACCCAACCCGCTCGTTCGCCAGCGGATCTCGACCCTGCGCGAAGCCGAGCCGAACGACCGCACCCGGGCCGAGCTCGCCGAGCTCCATGCCAACGCCGACGTGCTCCTCCCGATGCGCATCGAGTGGCGGCGTGGATCGAAGCGGGCCGTGATCGACCTCGACGGACAGCGCGTCGCGCTCGAGCAGGGCGCCTGGAGCGCGTGGGTCAACCTGGAGTTCCGCATCAACGCGCTGCTGCGCCTGCAGGGCATGGCGCAGCTGTACCTCATCGGGGCCGACGATGAGCTGCAGCTCTACGTGTCGCCGGTCAACTGGAAGCCCGACGCCCCGCCGTTGCCGATGTCGGCCCCCGAACGGCTCTCGAGCGATCTGTACGACAAGCTCGGTCCGTTCAGAACGCTTGGCTGGGCCGAGGCGACGTGGCCTCTCGAGGAGGGCCGCATCGACGAGCAGGCGTTCATGGACGACCTGTACCGCGCATTCGACGACCGCGCCCAGGTCATCCTCGACCGCTTGAGCGCCGGCAACTGGGACCTCTTCGTCGGGGTGATCGAGTCGACCGATCGCGTCCAGCACATGATGTGGCGCCTGATCGATCCGCAGCATCCGATGTACGACGCCGCCCTGGCGGCGCGGCACGGAGACGCCATCGAGCGTGTCTACCGCCGGAGTGATCAGTTCCTCGCCGAGGTTCTCGAGCGCCTGGATCCGAACATCCCCGTGCTCGTGGTGTCCGATCACGGGTTCAACTCCTGGCGGAAGGCGGTCAACCTCAACACGTGGCTCGTGCAGGAAGGGTTCATGGGACTGAAGTCGGAGGGCGGCTTCAAGAAGCTCGACGACCTGTTCGGGGCCGGCCAGTTCTGGGAACAGGTCGACTGGACGGCCACGCGCGCCTATGCCATGGGCCTGGGCCAGATCTACTTCAACCTGCGCGGGCGCGAGGGCAAGGGCATCGTGAGCCCCGGCGCGGAGTACCAGGCGCTGACCCGGGACCTCTCGGCCCGGCTCATGACCATGACCGACCCCGACACTGGGGCCCCCATCGTCCGGTCGGTGTACCCGCGCGATGCGGTCTACCAGGGGCCCTACCTCAACAATGCGTCCGACCTGCAGGTGGGCTTTCACGAGGGGTACCGGGTCTCGTGGCAGACGGCGCTCGGCGGCACGCCGGCCGGCATCGTGTACCCCAACATGAAGAAGTGGAGCGCCGACCACGGGTCCTTCGATCGCGAGGTCACGACTGGCACCCTGATCTCGAGTCGTCGCCTCGACAGGACGAGGTACGACATCATGGACATCGCGCCCACGGTGTTGAAGTACTTCAACGTGCCGATTCCACCGGAAGTTGACGGCAAGCCGATCTTCTAATCCCGCATCGGTCGACGGTGGCGCCACGGTTCTCTCCGTGCTCGCAGTCGTCGTCTTCGCGTTCGGCTCCCTCGCCGCGGCGCCCCTTCCACAGGCCGGCGATGCCGATCGGTATCGCGCCCAGGCACGCCGCGCGCAGGCGCGTCTCGACGTCCTGACACGCGAGGCGCGGCGTCTCGCAGCCACTGAGAAGACCTTGCTCGCCGATCTGCGCGCCCTCGAACTCGAGCGAGAGCGCTGCGCGATCGAGGTCGAGCGTGTCGAGGCCGAGCTCTCGGCGGTCACGGCCGATCAGGAACGAGCCGCCACCGACGCGCAGCAGATCGAGGCCGTGCTCGACACCGAGCGCCCCATCGTCGCCGCGCGCCTGGCCCGCCTCTACATGATGGGAACGCGTTCGGTCCCACGCTGGTGGGCCGGGGTGGCGGGCGTCCGCGACGCGGGTCGGGCGTGGCGCATGCTCTCGGGGCTTGCCAGCATCGACCGCCGCCGGCTGGCCGCGTATGACGCCAACCTGGCGAGACTGTCTGCCGCCCGTGCCGCTCTCGCAGAACGCGCGCGGGAAATCGAGGGGCTGCGCGTCGAGGCCCAGGCGGCGAGGCGATCCGCCGACGCGGCTGCCGGACGCCAAGCGGCACGAGCCCGCGCCGTGGCAGAGCGCCGCGACCTCGCGGAACAGATGGCTGCCGAGTTGGCCCAGGCATCCGAGCGCCTCCAGGCGGCCGTGGCCGGGCTGGCGACCGGTGCGAGCGCCACGCCGGACGTGCTCCCGCTGCGTGCATTTCGCGGGGGACTCGACTGGCCGCTGGCTGGCCAGCTGGCGGCCCGCTTTGGCCGCCAGCGCGAGTCGCGGTTCGGAACGATGACCGTGCGCAATGGCGTCGACATCGCGTCGACCGACGGGACCGAGGTACGTGCCGTTCACGAAGGGCGCGTGGCGTTTGCCGACGTCTTCACCGGCTTCGGCCGGCTCGTCATCGTCGATCACGGCGGCGGTGCCTATTCGCTGTACGGCAACCTGCGCGATGTCGAAGTCACGCGCGGTGCCAGCGTCGACGCCGGGTCGCCCCTGGGCACCGTGGGCCGATCGCCGACAGGTCAGACGGTGTTGTACTTCGAGCTCCGCATCGACGGACGTCCGGTGGATCCGCTAGAATGGCTGAAACCTTGGACTGAAGCGCGAACCGGCCCCACGCAATGACGCTCCGCACACGACTCGTCGTTCTCCTCGTTTCTACCCCCCTGGTCGCCTTCGCCGTCATCGGGGGCTTGATGGGTCGAGCGTCGGCCCGCGAGGACGACACCTACAAACACCTGCGCGTGTTCGAGGATGTCGTCTCGCTCATCACCAGCAACTACGTCGAGGATGTCGATGTCGACCGCGTGATGGAGGGGGCGATGCAGGGCCTGGCCGACGGGCTCGACCCGGACAGTGCCTACCTGACGCCCGCGCAGGTCACCGCCATCGAGCGCGGCGCTGTCGCGCAGGCCGGGACGGGCCTGACACTCACGCGGCAGTTCTACCTGCGTGTCCTGGCGGTTCGCGACGGGTCGCCCGCCTCGCGTGCCGGGCTCCGAGCCGGCGACTACCTTCGCGCGATCGATGGGCGCTCGACCCGGACGATGTCGGTGGTCGACGGGCGGCAGGCGCTCGACGGCCCGGCAGGGACGAAGGTGACGGTGACGATCCTGCGTGGAAGCGCCGCAGAGCCGCAGGACATCGTGGTCGAGCGTGCGCCGCTGTCCACCGAAACCGTGACGCAGCGAATCGTGCGCGACGGCGTCGGGTACGTGCGGGTCGCGGCGTTCACTGGAACGACGGCTGACGAGACCGCCGGCGCGCTCCGCGCCCTGCAGCAGGCGGGCGCCAGCAGCGTCGTGATCGACCTGCGAGGGACGTCGGACGGCACCGTCGAGGCGGCCGTCGCGGTCGCGCGGCTGTTCGTCGCGAAGGGCGTCCTCGTCCAGCACGAGGAGCGCGACAAGGCCGTCGAGAAGATCGAAGCGAGCGCCGGTGACGGCAGTGTCGCCGTGCCGATCGCGCTGCTGAGCTCCGTGGGCACATCGGGACCGGCGGAGGTGTTCGTGGCGGCGCTCGTCGACAACGGTCGCGCGGAGCTCGTGGGCGAGCGGACGTTCGGGCGCGCCGCCGAGCAGTCGCTGGTCCGGCTGCCCGACGGCAGCGGGCTCTGGCTGACGACCGGGCGCTACCTCATGCCCTCGGGAAAGGCGATTAGCGGCAACGGTCTCGAGCCGACGGTCGCCGTCGAGGAACCCGAGATCGACACCGAGGCCCCGCCGGCAGTGACCGATCCCATCCTGGACACCGCCGTCGGGAGGCTCGCCGCGCGCAAGGCCGCGTAGGCGAGTGTTTTTGGCGTGGCCACGTCTTGACACCCCGCCGACCGTCGCGTATAACCGCTCACGTTCGCGCAGTGCGTCGTGAATTCGCCGCGAGAGAACGCGCGGCTTCAGAGGAGGCTCGATGAACAAGCAAGCGCTGATTGCCAAGATCGTCAAGGACACCGGCATCACCAAGACCGCGGCCGGCGCCGCTGTTGATTCGCTGATCGACGGCATCACCAAGGCCCTCAAGAAGGGCGAGTCGATCACCTTCGTTGGCTTCGGCACCTTCAAGACCGCTCAGCGGAAAGCCCGCACCGCGCGCAACCCGCAGACTGGCGGCACGATCAAGATCCCGAAGCGTCGCGTGGTCCGCTTCACGGCCGGCAAGGCCCTGAAGCTGACGGTCAACAAGTAGGCCTTCGGCCCACCCTGTCGTCGGTCGGCGCCCCGTGCGCCGGCCGGCGCGCGGTCCCAGCACCGACGCCTCCTCGCGAGCCCCGGAGCCCGGGACCACCCGGCCAGGCGTGCTTCCGGACCCGTGCTCGACCCTCAAGGGCTCGATCCCAGGTTTGACGCCGTGAAATTGGCGTTGCTATACTGGGCGTTCGCGCAAGGGCCGGGGAGGCCAACGGAGGCGCGTAGCTCAGTGGTTAGAGCGCCTGCTTGACACGCAGGAGGTCGGTGGTTCGACTCCACTCGCGCCTACCAACCTGAGGAAGGGCTCGCGCAGCGATTGAATGGGGTATCCGAGCACGAGTCCGGTAACGGCTGCCTGGCTGTCCCGCCCGTCGTGTTCCAGGCATCGATGACAGAAGTCACGGTCACGCTTCCGGATGGGTCGACCCGCAGCGTGCCTGCGGGTACGTCCGTGCGGGACGTCGCGGCGGCGATAGCGCCCCGTCTCGCGAAGGACGCACTCGCGGCCACGGTCGACGACCGCCCGGTCGACCTCACGTTCCGGCTCGATCAGGACGCTCGGCTTCGCCTCGTGCTGCCCGACAGCCCCGAGGCCCTGGCGCTTTACCGCCATTCCGCGGCGCACCTGCTGGCCGCAGCGGTCACCAACCTGTTCCCCGGCACCCAGTGTGGCATCGGTCCCGCGACCGAGGACGGCTTCTTCTACGACTTCGTCGTCGAGCGGCCCTTCGTGCCCGAGGATCTCGAGCGCATCGAGCAGAAGATGCGGGAGCTGTCGGCGTCCAACCTGCCCTACGAACGCCAGATGTGGCCAAGGGCGGAGGCCCTCGAGTTCTTCGCCAGCCGGGGCGAGCCCCTCAAGGTCCAGCTCATCGAGGAGAAGACCGAGGGACAGTCGGTGGTGTCGTGCTACACGATCCGCGACCGTGACCTGTTCGTCGACTTCTGCACGGGTCCGCACGTCCCGAGCACGGGCAGGCTGAAGGCGTTCAAGCTGCTCAGCACGTCGAACGCCTATTGGAAGGGCGACGCCCGCAACCAGCCGATGCAGCGCGTGTACGGCACGGCCTTCCTCTCGGAGGCCGATCTCAAGGCCCACCTCACGCGGCTCGAGGAGGCGCGCAAGCGCGACCATCGCCGGCTCGGGCGGGAGCTCGGCTTGTTCATCTTCCATCCGTGGGCGCCGGGCGCGGCGCTCTGGCTCGACAAGGGCACGACCCTCTATCACCTGCTCGCGCAGTACATGCGCGACGTGCTCTTCCCGGCCGGCTACGTCGAGATCAAGACGCCTCTCATCTTCAACAAGGCGCTCTGGGAAACGTCCGGGCACTGGCAGCACTATCGCGACAACATGTTCATCATCGAGTCCGAGCACGAGCAGATGGGCATGAAGGCGATGAACTGCCCGGGCCACATGCTCGTGTTCGCCAGCGAGGTGCGCAGCTACCGCGACCTGCCGCTGCGCCTGCACGAGCAGACGCCCCTGCACCGCAACGAGGCGTCGGGCGTGCTCTCGGGCCTGACGCGCGTGCGCCAGTTTGCGCAGGACGATGCCCACTGCTTCATCCGGGAAGACCAGATCGCGGAGGAGGTCGAGCGGCTGCTGCGCCTGGTCCAGCGCGTCTACGGGGATTTCGGCCTCGACTACAGCGTGAAGCTGTCCACGCGTCCCCAGGAATTCCTGGGCGAGGTCGCCACGTGGACCCACGCGGAGGCCCAGTTGAAGGCGGCGCTCGAGGCGGCCGGCCAGCCCTACACGCTGGCGGAGGGCGAAGGGGCGTTCTACGGGCCGAAGATCGACTTCGACATCAACGATGCGCTCGGCCGGAAGTGGCAGTGCGCGACGATTCAGCTCGACTACCAGTTGCCGGAGCGATTCGACCTCAAATACATCGGGGCCGACAACGCCGAGCATCGGCCCATCGTCGTCCACCGCGCGATTCTCGGGAGCTTCGAGCGGTTCATCGCGATGCTGATCGAGAACACCGCTGGCGCGCTGCCGCTGTGGTTGGCACCGGTCCAGGTGATGGTGCTGCCGATCGCCGACAGGCATGCGGCCTACGCCAAGGCCGTGGGCGAGACGCTCGGCACCGCGGGGTTGCGGGTCGCCGTGGACGACCGGCAGGAGAAGATCGGCTTCAAGATCCGGGAGGCCCAGCTCCAGAAGGTGCCCTACATGCTGGTGACGGGCGACCGGGAGGTGGCCGAGGGCACGGTGGCGGTGCGCAGCCGGAGCGCCGGCGACCTGGGCCCGAGGTCGGTGGGCGACTTCGTGGCGGCAGCGCTGGAAGAGGTGCGGACGAAGGGCCTGTCGCGCTGAGCGGGGCGGGACAGAGGTGAACGCGCGACGGCCTGGGCGCCGTTGCGAAGGGCAAGGCGTCGAGGCACGTCGCGGGCATGGGGCCCGGGCCGTGGCCCGACGCGAATCGCGGAGGTCGCTATCGCATTCGAACGACCGGGCATGCGTTCCGGCCCACGGCGGGACGACCGGGTGCGCATCAACGAGCGCATCAGGGTGCGTGAGGTGCGCGTCATCGACGACGCCGGCCAGCAGTTGGGCATCATGGCGCCGCAACAGGCGATCACCATCGCGCGCGAGAAGGGCCTCGACCTCGTGGAGGTGTCGGCCACGGCGGTGCCTCCCGTATGTCGAATCATGGACTACGGGCGCTACCAGTACCTGGAGCAGAAGCGCGCCCGTCAGGCGCGCAAGCACCAGAAGACGATCGAGATCAAGGAAATCAAGTTCCGCCCGAAGGTCGACGAGCACGACTACCAGTTCAAGAAGAAGCACGTCGAACGGTTCATCAGCGACGGCGACAAGGTGAAGGCCACGGTGTTCTTCCGTGGGCGTGAGATGGCCCACCCCGAGTTCGGACGCCGCATCCTCGAGCGCCTGACCCAGGAGCTGTCGGAGGTTGCGGTTGCCGAGACCATCCCGCGCCAGGAAGGGAACCAGATGAGCGTGATCCTGGCCCAGCGGCCCTCCGCCAAGCGGCCCCAGGCAGCGGCGGCGGACCCGGACGCGTCCCAGAGGAGTGAGTGAGATGCCGAAGATCAAGAGCCACCGTGGCGCCGCCAAGCGCTTCAAGCGCACCGCGTCGGGCACGTTCATGCGCGGCCAGGCGTTCCATCGCCATATCCTGACGAGCAAGACGACCAAGCGGAAGCGCGAGCAGCGCGGCACGGTCGCCGTGTCCGATGCCGATCAGAAGTCGCTGGAGCGGATGCTGCCATACAAATAGCCGTCCGTCCCCTGCGCAAGAGTGACCCTCGAGACGCCTGCCACGAGGGCAGGCACCGTGCAAGCGTGGAGTCGCGCGTCATCCGCTCGAGAGTCTCGATCAACCGACAGGGCCATCCACGCGCCCCGAGGGAGAAGGTCAGATGCCAAGAGTCAAGAGAGGCACCGTTCGTCGTGCCAAGCGTCAGAAGCTGCTGTCCCGTGCGAAGGGCTACTACCAGACCAAGAGCAAGCTCTACCGCGCCGCGAAGCTCGCGGTCGACAAGGCGCTGCAGTCGGCGTTCGTCGGACGCCGCCGCAAGAAGCGCGATTTCAGGCGGCTGTGGATCACGCGCATCAATGCCGCCGCCCGCGAGCAGGGTCTCACCTACGGCCAGCTGATCAATGGCTTGTCGAAGTCTGGCGTGACGATCGATCGCAAGATGCTCGCCGAGCTTGCCGTGAGCCAGCCCGAGGCGTTTGCCGCGCTGGCGGCCAAGGCCAAGGCCGCGGCGGCCTGAGCGTGCACACGAGGGCGAGTCCGGCCGGGCGTCGCGGCGATGCCCGTCCTCCCCGCCCGAGCCACCCCGGGCCGTCTCATGATTGACGACCACGCCATCGGACAGCTGCGGGCCGACTTCGCCGCGGCCCTGGCCGCCGTGCGCACGGACCGCGACCTGCAGGCCTTGCGCGACCGCTACCTCGGCCGACGAGGCGGCACCGTCACGGCCCTCTACTCCCAGATCGCGGCCGCGCCGCCCGACGAGCGGCGCCGCATCGGTCAACTGGCCAACGAGTTGAAGACGTGGGTCGAGGACGCCTTGGCCGAGCGCCAGAAGGCGATCGCCGACCTGCGCACGGCCGCCGACGCGATCGACGTGACGCTGCCGGGCCGGCCGCGAGCGATCGGCCACCGGCATCCGCTGACGGTCGTGCGTGAACGCATCGAGTCGATCTTCGCGCACTGGGGCTACGAGATCCTCGACGGCCCCGAGACCGAGGACGACTATCACAACTTCGAAGCGCTGAACATGCCGCCGGAGCACCCGGCGCGCGACATGCAAGACACCCTGTACCTCGCCGAACCGCTGACCCGGCGGCTGTGGAGCGCCGGCGCATCGCCCGAGGCCTCGGGGCCCGCCACGCTGCTGCGCACCCACACGTCGGCGATGCAGATTCGCTACATGGAATCCCATCGCCCCCCGGTGCGCATCATCGCACCGGGGCGCGTGTATCGCCGCGACAGCATCGACGTGACCCACACGCCGATGTTCACCCAGATCGAGGGGCTGGTCGTGGGCGACGGCGTCACCATGGCCGACCTCAAGGGGACGCTCACGGCGTTCCTGCGGGAGCTGTTTGCCGCCGATGCCCGGGTGCTCTTCCGGCCCAGCTTCTTCCCCTACACGGAGCCGAGCGCGGAAGTGCTGATCGGGTGCGTCACGTGCGGGGGGGCGGGGTGCCAGGTCTGCAAGCGCACGGGATGGCTCGAGATCCTCGGCTGCGGCATGGTGCACCCGGCGGTCTTCGAGGCCGTCGGCTACGACGCCGAGCGCCATACGGGCTTCGCCTTTGGAGTGGGCATCGAGCGTGTCGCGATGCTCAAGTACGGCGTCGACGACATCCGCCTGTTCTACGAGAACGACATGCGATTCCTGGAGCAGTTCCCGGCGTGAGAGTCCCCGTTTCCTGGCTCGCCGAGTTCACCGAGGTCGCAGCCACGCCCGCCGAGATTGGGGATGCCCTGACGCGGTGCGGGTTCGAACTCGCCTCGATCGAGACGGTGCCCGACCAGGGGGACGGCCCGGGCGACACCGTGCTCGACTTCGAGATCACGGCGAATCGGCCCGACTGCCTCAGTATCCGTGGCATGGCGCGCGAGGTGGCGCTTGCGTTCAGGCAGCCCTTCGAGCCGCGGGCGCGACGACGGCTGACGCCGTCTCCGAACCCCATTTCGTTGCCGGTGACGATCGAGGCTCCGGCGCTCTGCCCGCGCTACACGGCCGCGCTGGCCGACGTCCGTGTCGGCCCCTCGCCGCCGTGGCTGGCCGCACGGCTGCATGCGGCCGGCATCCGAGCCATCAACAATGTCGTCGACGTCACCAACTACGTGCTCGTGGAACTGGGTCACCCAATCCACGCGTTCGACCTGCACCAGCTCGAGGGGCCCGAACTCCGCATCCGGCAGGCCCTGGCGGGTGAATCGATCACGACGCTCGACGGGCAACTGCGCACGCTGACCGAGGGCATGCTCGTCATCGCCGACCGGTCGCGCCCGCAGGCGGTGGCCGGCGTCATGGGCGGGCTGGCCTCTGAGGTCACGCTCTCGACGCGCACCATCGCCATCGAGAGCGCCTACTTCGCGCCCGCGGCCGTCCGTCGCACCAGCAAGCGGCTCGAGTTGTCGACCGAGGCCTCGTATCGCTTCGAGCGGGGCGCCGACATCGAGGCACCGCTCGTCGCCCTGGCCAGGGTGTGCGAACTGCTGGAAGAAATCGGCGCCGGACAGGTGACGCCTGGCTTTGTCGACGTGTACCCCACGGTTCGCGGCGAGAACCGTGTTCCGCTGCGGGCCTCGCGCGTCGCGCAACTACTCGGCCAAGACGTGCCGGCGCCCGAGATCGAACGGATTTTGAGGGCGCTCGGCTTTGCCTTGGTGACCGAGCCCGAGGCGTCGACCGTCGCCTGGCGCGTTGCGGTGCCCTCGTGGCGCGGCGACGTGACCCGGGAGATCGATCTCATCGAGGAGATCGCCCGCCACCACGGTCTTGATCGCTTGCCGGTCACCTTCCCCCCGCTGACGGTGTCGCCGGCGCGGCTCGACGTCCGCCTCGAGCGCGACGCGGTCGTCAGGCGCGTTGCCGCCAGCACGGGCTTCACCGAGTGCGTGACCTTCACGTTCATCGAGCGCTCGGCGGCCGAACCATTTGCCGACGCGTCCGAGTTGGTGGCCATCGCCAACCCCTTGTCGGAAACGTTCGCCGTCCTGCGTCCCTCGCTGATTCCAGGCCTGGTCGAGTCGGTCGCCCACAACCGGCGGCGCGAGCGCAAGGACGTACGTCTGTTCGAAACCGGCAGCCGCTTCACGCGCACGTCTGGCGAATCGAGGGCCATCGCGCTGGCGTGGCTCGGGTCAGCGACCGGGCTCCACTGGAGCGGCACCGACCGCCCCGCGGATTTCTACGACATGAGTGGCATCGTCGAACAGCTGGGACGGGCGCTGGGAGTCGGCGTGCGGCTCGAACCAGCCTCGAGCCCGGCCATGCGCGACGGACACGCCGCCCTCATCCACGCGAGCCATGCGAGAGGGTCTGCGCTGGTTGGCCTCGTCGGCCAGTTGAGGGAAGACCTTGCCGCGGCGCACGGGGTGCCGCCGGCCGAGCACCTCTTCGTGGCGGAGATCGACCTCGACGCGATGGCGGCGCTGGTCGACCTGGGCGAGCACGTCGAGGTCGTGCCGCTGCCCCGCCACCCATCGGTCGTCCGCGACCTGTCACTGGTCGTGCCGGCGGGCTTGCCTGCCGCCACACTCCGTGCGACCATGCTCGCCAACGCCCCGGAGACGCTCGTGAACCTGGTCGAGTTCGCCAGGTACCAGGGCAAGGGCGTGCCCGAGGGACACGTGAGCCTGTCGTTCCGGTTGACGTTCCGCTCGCCCGATCGCACGCTGACCGACACAGAGGTGCACCGGGCCGCGGAAGCCATCGTCGCCGCGCTGGCCGCGGAACACGGTGCCCGGCTGAGATGACGCGGCCCCGACCGCTGACGAACGTGAGGAGATCGTTTCCATGATGAAGACCGGCAGTGCCCTCGACCTCGAACCCCTCGACAGGCTCGAGGAGAAAGTGAAGTCGCTCGTCGGTGTCATCGAGAAGCTGCGGGGCGCCCAGGCGCGGGTGTCAGAGGAGAACGCCCGCCTGCGCAGCGACGTGGAGGCGCTGCAGCAGCGGCTCGCCGAGGCCGAGGATGCCAACAGCGAGGTCGGCCGGCTCCGCAGGGAGCGCGACCAGGTGCGCAACCGTGTCGCCGGACTCCTCGAGCAGATCGAGGCCCTGGACCTCGACTGACGTGACATTACCGGTGAGTGAGAACCATTCCCGGGTCGTGTCGGTGGAAATCCACGGACTGCGATATCCCATTCGCAGCGTGCTCGACCCGGCCTACGTCGCGCACCTCGCTGCGTACGTCGACGCCAAGATCCAGGCCGCGGCCGAGGAGTCGCCGACGAGCGAGTCGGTGAAGGTGGCCGTCGTCGCCGCCCTCAACATCGCTGACGAGTACTTCCGCGTGCGTGAGACCGAGCCCCACGTGAGCGACGAGGTTCGACGGCGCGCCGAGGAGATCGAGCGCCTCGTCGACGAGGTCCTTGCCTCGGTGCAGGACGTGTAGCCGCGTCGCGAGGCGGCGCCGCTGCCTCGCTGGGCTCTTGCAGACGATCCCGGTCCGGTCTAAGATCACCTCAGTTGCGTAGGGTTCCCTGCGTTGCCCGTGATGGGTCGAGGGGCGTTTGAGCCAACGCTTCACCCTAAGCGAGCTGCGACGCCGCGTGGTGTGCATGCCTCCGAGCGAGGAAGCCTGAAGCGCGGCTGAAAGCGGCTCCACCTGCTCTGCAGGTTCATCGTACCTCCCCACACGGCAACGCGGGGGCTACGTTCGAAACCCTCCTCGAAACCGTGCCCTCTGGGCCGGCCTTTCCGCACGTCCTGGTGCCGAGCCCCTCGTGGCCTCGGACCGGGGATCGTCGATACAGGGCTTGCTGCCATGCGCCAATTCCCCCTCGTCTATCTCGTCGACTTCCTGGTCGCAGCCGTCGCGGCTGGCGCGGTCTTCTTCTGGTGGATCGCCAATCGGAAGCGCATCGCGGCCGAGACGGTCGGCCGAGCCGAGCAGGAGGCCAACCGGATCGTGCGCGAGGCCGAGCGCGACGCGGAGGCGCGGAAGAAGGAGGCCATCCTCGAGACCAAGGAGAAGGCTCACGAACTGGTCGTTGAGGCCGAGCGCGTCGCGCGGGAACGTCGCGCCGAGGCGCAGCAGGCCGAGCAGAGCCTGGCGGCGAAGGCCCAGGCACTGGCCGATCGGCTCGTCGCGAACGAGCGGGCCGAGAAGGACCTGCAGGGCCGAGATCGCGCCCTTGCCGAGCGGGAAAAGAAAGGGGCCGCGTCTCTGCAGCGCTACGAGCAACTGGTCGTCGATCAGCAGCGTGAGCTGCAGCGCGTGGCGGGGATGACGGCCGAGGAGGCCAAGGAGGTCCTGCTCCGGCAGTTCGACGCCGACGCGCGTCGCGACGCGGCCAACCTGGTCAAGCGTCTCGAGGCCGAGGCCCGCGAGGTGGCTGGCGCCAAGGCCAAGCAGTTGATTGCCGAAGCCATCCAGCGCAGCGCCGCCGAGCACGCCATCGAGACCACGGTCTCGGTGGTCGATCTGCCCAGCGACGACATGAAGGGCCGCATCATCGGCCGCGAGGGTCGCAACATCCGCGCCCTCGAGCTGGCCACGGGCGTCGAGCTCATCGTCGACGACACGCCGGGGGCCATCATCCTGTCGAGCTTCGATCCGTTCCGGCGCGAGATTGCGCGACAGGCCATTGAACGCCTGATCGCCGACGGCCGCATTCACCCGGCCCGCATCGAGGAAGTCGTCGAGAAGGTCAAGGCCGAGCTCGAGGAATCGACGCTGAAGGACGGCGAGGCCGCCGCCTTCGAGCTGGGACTCTTCGATGTCCATCCCGAGCTCTGCCGCCTGATGGGACGTTTGCGCTACCGCACGAGCTACGGCCAGAACGTGCTCAACCACTCGAAGGAAGTGGCGTACCTGGCGGGGATCATGTCGAAGGAGGTCGGGCTCGATTCGCACGTGGCCACGCGGGCGGCGTTCCTCCACGACGTCGGCAAGGCCGTCGATCGCGACCTGCAGGGCACGCACCTCGAGCTCGGCCTCGAGTTGCTGCGCAAGTACGGCGAGAGCAAGCCAGTCGTCGACGCCGTGGCCGCGCACCACATGGACATCGACTGGCCGTCGCTCGAGGCCATGATCGTGCAGGCCGCCGACGCCATCTCCGCCGCGCGCCCGGGCGCGCGGCGCGACATCCTCGAGTCGTACGTCAAGCGGCTCGAGAAGCTCGAGAGCATTGCCGATTCCTTCAAGGGCGTGTCGAAGTCCTTCGCGCTGCAGGCGGGCCGCGAGGTCCGCATCCTGGTCGAGAGCGAGCGCATCACGGATGAGGAAGCGATCTGGCTCTCGAAGGACATCGCCAGGCGCATCGAGAACGAGCTGGAATACCCAGGCCAGATCAAGGTGACCGTCATCCGGGAGACCCGCGCGGTCGAGTACGCCCGGTGACGGAACGGACGGTTGGTGAGCTCGGCGAGGCGCGCCTGATTGCGCGCATCCGCGACCGCGTGCCGCCGTACGGCCCGTCGGTCGTGCTCGGCGTCGGCGACGATGCCGCGGTCATCTCGCCCGAGCCCCGCCGGCTTTCGGTCGTCACGACCGATGCGCTCGTCGAGGGCGTCCACTTCGAATGGCGCCTGACGACGGCGCGGGACGTCGGCGCGAAGGCGCTGGCCGTCAACCTCAGCGACCTGGCCGCGATGGGTGCGGCGCCGCTCGCAGCCGTGCTGTCGCTCGGACTTCCCGAATCTCTGGAGATCGAGCGTTTCGACGCCGTGGTCGAGGGACTGATCGACGTGGCCCGACGATACGGGGTCGCGGTCGTCGGGGGAAACATCACGCGATCGCCCGGACCGATGTTCATCGATGTGACGGCGTTCGGGTCCGTGCATCCCCGCCGGGTCCTCAGGCGAAGCGGAGCCCGCCCCGGCGACGAGCTCTACGTCAGCGGCACGGTTGGCGGCGCCGCCGCGGGCCTCCGCTGGCTGCTCGGCGCAGATGCGGCGAGGGTGCGAGCCGGGGAGCAGGAGGCCGACGGGTCGAATGCCGTGATGGACGCGGTCGCCCGCTATCGCCAGCCCGAGCCCCGGGTGCGGCTGGGCATGCTGGTTGGCAGAAACCGGGCCGCGTCGGCATGCGTGGACCTCAGCGATGGCCTGGCCGACGCCATCCGTCAGCTCACGGCGGCGAGTCAGGTTGGCGCAAGGATCGAAGGGGGCGCCATTCCCGTGCACCCCTCTGTCGCCGAGGTGGAGCCGGATGTCGAGCGGCGCCTGGACCTCGTGCTGTCCGGAGGCGAGGACTACGAGCTGCTCTTCGCCGTGCCCAGGCGACGGCGCCGGACGTTTCTCGCGCTCTCCCGGCTCGCGTCGCTGCCGCCGGTGACACGTATAGGCGAACTCACCGCCTCACCTGATCTGGTCGTCCGCCGTCAGGGGCACGAGGCTGCCCTGCCGAGAGGATTTGCGCATTTCGCCCCAGTCGGGTGATGATGCGCCGGTCGCGGAGACTCCGGGAGCCGAGGTGCCGATGACGCTGTCCCGCTCGGTGAAACGCAAGGTGCTGGTCACCTGTGGGGCAGCTCTCGGCTTCAGCCTTCTGTACCAGGCTCGAACCTACGATTCCCAGTCGGCCGCCAGGGTGGCGGCAGATGTCGAGGAGAGCGCCACGCCGGCCCCGGGCCGCACCCTGCGGTTCTGGGCCACCGCCTACTGCAAGGGCGAGACCACTGCGTCAGGTGTGACCGTGCAACGCGGCATCGCGGCAGCCGACCCGAGCCTGCTCCCGGTCGGCTCGGTCATCAAGCTCGAATCACGCGACCCCAAGTACAGCGGCATCTACACGATCATGGACACCGGCCCCTCCGTGCAGGGGCGCGAGGTCGATCTGTACGTGTGGAGCTGCTACGAGGCGCTGGCCTTCGGTCGCCGCAAGGTCGAGTTGACCGTGCTGCGCCTCGGCTGGAACCCACGCGCGAGCTCGCCCGGCGTGATCGACACGTTGTTCCGGCAGCGCGAGCGCGCCCCGAAACCGCCGCCACCACCTGCCCAGCCCCCGAACGCGCCCGAAGGCCTGACGCCCACGAGTCCCCCGCCAGCGGCCGACCCGGCGCCCGCCAAGCCGGGTACCCTCCCAGGCGGCCCCGGGCGTTGAGCCTGTAGTGCGATGGACCTGCTGCTCGAAGCGACGGCTCGCGCCGAGCGCGAGCATTTCTGGTTCAAGGGATTTCGGCGCTTCGTGACGCCGCTCCTCGAGGAGGCGGCTGCTGGCCGCACAGGCCTGCGGCTGCTCGATTGCGGCTGCGGCACCGGCGTGAACCTCGCACTCCTCCAGCGGCACGGCCAGGAGTACGGCATCGACATCACGTGGCGGGGCCTGGAATTTGCCCGGGCACGGGGGCATCGCCGCCTGGCCAGGGCCGACGCGGCGCGCCTGCCCTTTCCTGATGCGCGGTTCGACATCGTGTCGTCGTTCGACGTCATCTACAGCCTGCCTGACGAGGCCGAGCGCCTGGCGGCGCTCGAGATGCACCGGGTGCTGAAGCCCGGCGGCATCCTGGTGCTCAACGTCGCGGCAATGAACGTCCTGCGCGGAAACCACTCGGTGCTTTCGCAAGAGCTGCGGCGGTATGACAGGCCGCGCCTGCGACGCGTGCTGGAGCAAGCGGGTTTTCACGTCGAGCGGATGACCTACACGAACGTCACGCTCTTCCCCGTCATCCTGGCGGTGCGCTCGGCGCAGCGCTGGCTCGGCCTCAAGTCCGAGGAGGACGCCGACGCCGAGATCACCGTGCCGCCGAAGCCGGTGAACGGCCTGCTCTCGGCCCTCCTCGCCGTGGAGGCGCAGCTCGTGTCGCGCGTCGACCTGCCCTTCGGCAGCTCGCTGCTCTGCATCGCTCGCAGGCCGACAGGATAGTCGCCCGCTACGCGGCGGCTTCCTGATCCTTGTACTGCAGCTGGTAGAGCTTGTGGTAGAGACCGCGGGCGGCCAGCAGCTGCTGGTGCGATCCCATCTCGCGCAGCTCGCCTTTGTGGAAGACGAGGATCTTGTCCATGTCCTGGATGGTGGACAGGCGATGCGCGATGGCGATCGTCGTGCGACCGGACATGAGCACGTGCAGGGCATCGCGGATGAGAAGCTCCGTCTCGGTGTCGATGCTCGACGTGGCCTCGTC
>JAFNAJ010000008.1:19439-22675 GCA_017860085.1 Acidobacteriota bacterium
GCACCAGGATCCTGGGATCGAAGGCCAGCGCCCGCGCGAACGACAGCAACTGCTTCTGTCCCACCGACAGCGTGGCGCCACGCTCGGCCACCGGAGTCTCGTACCCCTGCGGCAGCCGCTCGATGAAGGCGGACGCGTGAACGGCGCTCGCCGCGCGCCTGACGTCGTCGTCGGAGATCGCGTCCTCGCCGAGCCGGATGTTGCCGGCGATGGTGCCCGAGAACAGGTGCACGTCTTGCAGCACCAGCCCGAACTTGCGGCGCAGGTCGGCCGGGTCGAGCTCGCGGATGTCGATGCCGTCCACCGTGATGCGCCCGCCCGACACGTCGTAGAACCGCATCAGCAGGTTGATGATCGTCGACTTGCCGGCGCCCGTGGCGCCGACGATCCCGACCCGCTCGCCGGGCTTCACCTCGAACGACACGTCGCGGACGACGTGGTCCTGACCGTTGTAGGCGAACCACACGTGGTCGAAGACGATGTGGCCGCCGCTCGCCGGAGGGAGCCGTCGAGGCTCAGCCGGCGGGGCCACCTCTATCGGCGTGTCCAGCAGGGCGAAGATCCGCTCGGAAGCCGCCATGGCCGACTGCAGCATGTTGAATTTCTCGGACATGTCGCTGATCGGCCTGAAAAAGCGCTGCGAGTACTGGATGAAGGCCACCAGGGCCCCCAGCGTCAAGGAGCCCTCGACGACCCACCCGCCGCCCCACCAGATGATCAGCGCGCCCGCCAGCGCCGCGATGATCTCGATGGCCGGGTAGAACAGGGCGTAGTAGTAGATCGAGTCGATGTTCGCGTCGCGGTGCCGCTGGTTGATCTCGTCGAAGCGGCCGAACGTCCGACCCTCCTGCCGGAACAGCTGGATCGTGGCCATCCCCGTGATGCGCTCCTGCAGGAAGGCGTTGATCCGCGCCACCCAGAGTCGCACGGCACGGTACGACTCACGGACGCCCCGACGGAACCAGTGCGTGACCAGCACGATCAGGGGCAGCACCGAGAAGGCAATCAGCGCCAGCCGCCAGTCCATCACGAGCAGGACGACCATGATCCCGGCCAGCGTGAAGACGTCGCCGAACACCGCTACCACGCCTGACGAGAACAGCTCGTTGAGCACGTCGACGTCGCTCGTGACCCTGGTCATCGTCCGACCCACCGGGTGACGATCGTAGTAGCTCATGCTCACCCGCTGCAGGTGCCCGTAGACCTGCATCCGGATGTCGAACATGATGCGCTGCCCCATCATCTGCATGAGCCACGTCTGCGCGTACTCGCAGGCGAACGCCGCGACCAGCACCACGAGGAACAGTCCCGCGATCAGGGTCATGCCCGACAGGTCGCCCACGGCGATGTAGTCGTCGATGGCGACCTTCACGAGGTACGGCTGGGCCAGCTGCACCAGCGACCCGGCCACGATGGCCGCCAGGGCGGCGAGCGCCCACCGCCGGTGTGGCTTCAGGTAGGCGAGCAGGCGCCGCATGAGGCGCCCGTCGTACGACTTGGTGAGGATCTCGTCTTCGTGCACGGTCATGTAACTCGGCAGCGGCGTGCCTCACGAGGCCGCGAGCTCTTCCTCCAGCAGTTGCTTGCGATACAGGTCGGCATAGAAGCCGCCAGCCGCCAGCAGGGCCTCGTGTCTCCCCCGCTCCACGATGCGGCCGCCTTCCAGGACGAGGATGAGATCGGCGTGGCGCACGGTGGACACCCGGTGCGAGACGACGATCGCCGTCCGCTCGGCCATGACCGCGCGCAGGTTCGTCAGGATCTCCTCTTCGGTGTACGTGTCCACGGCCGACAGGGCATCGTCGAGCAGCAGGATGCGAGGGTCGGTCGCCACCGCGCGAGCGAGCGCCGTTCGCTGGCGCTGCCCGCCCGACAGCGTGATGCCGCGCTCGCCGATGACGGTGTCGTAGCCGCCCGGAAAGTCGGCCACGTCCTTGTCGAGCCTGGCCGTCTCTGCGGCCTCGCGCACCCGCGGCAGTCGGTCGCGAGCGTCCGGCGGCAGACCGAACGCGATGTTCTCGGCGAGCGTGTCCGAGAAGAGGAAGGGCTCTTGCTGGACCATGGCGATGGCGCCGCGCAGGGTCGACAGCGGGATCTGCCGCACGTCTGCCCCGTCGACGAAGACGGTGCCGGGCGGGGGGTCGAAGAGCCTCGGCAACAACGCGAGCAGCGTCGACTTGCCGCTGCCGGTGGGGCCGACGATCGCGGCCGTCTGGCCAGCGTCCACACGCAGCGACACGTCGTGGAGTACCGGCCGACCGTCGTAGGAGAACGTGAGGTTCCTGATCTCGATCGCGCCCGTGACGGCCGGCGATGCCGGCGGAGACACGGGGGCCGTCGGGTCCGTGATCTGCGGGATGGCACCCAACACCTCGAGCATGCGATTCCACGAGGCCATGCCCCGCTGCAGCATGTTGGTGACCCAGCCAAACGCGATCATCGGCCAGCTCAGCATCGCGAGGTACGAGTTGAAGGCGACGAACTCGCCGAGCGTGAGCCGGCCCCGGATCACCTCGCGGCCGCCGAGCCAGAGCAGCAACAGCGCGGCCAGCCCCAGAAAGAAGGTCAGCGTCGGGAAGAAGAAACCCTGCAAGCGGATCAGCGCGCGGTTCCGCTGGAAATACTCCTCGTTGGCGTCACGAAACCGATCGAGCTCCGCCGTTTCCTGGCGGTAGGCACGCACGACGCGCACTCCCGACAGCGCCTCCTGCGCCACGGCGCTCAGCTCGGACAGCTGCGCCTGGATGCGCTCGAACCTGCTGTGGATCTCGCGGCCGAAGTACCGCACGGCCACGGTGACGAGCGGCAGGGGCAGCAGCGAGATCAGGGTCATCCACGGGCTGAGCGCCAGCATCATCGACACGGCCACCACGAACACGAGGGCCGTGGTCACCGCATACATCACCGCGGGCCCCACCATCATGCGGACAGCGTTCAGGTCGTTGGTCGCGCGCGACATCAGGTCGCCGGTGCGCTGGCGCTGGAAGTACGACAGGGACAAGCGCTGGAGGTGGGCAAAGAAGTCGCTGCGCAGGTCGTACTCCACGTGTCGCGAGGCCCCCACGATGATGCGACGCATGAGGAACCGGAAGAACCCGCTCGCCAACGCCAGGCCAAGCATCAGAGCGGCGTACGCGAGCAGCCCGCGGCGCGTGACGCCCGCCTGCAGCGCGTCCACGGCCAGCTTGAGCACCCACGGGCCGACGAGCGAGAGGGCCGTGGCGGCCAGTGCGCAG
>JAFNAJ010000221.1 GCA_017860085.1 Acidobacteriota bacterium
CTGGCGAATGTCGGGCCTCCGCTCGAGCACGTCGGAGGGCACGCCGGCGGGCACGTCGGGCAGCACCAGCGTGGTGATCGACTCGCCGCGCAGAACCGAGCCCGGGTTGCGCCCGAGCAGGATCGACAGCGCGTTCTCGGTCTGCGCGATCGCCGACTCGATCGCCGGGACGGCCGCGGCGGCCGTCTCGTACTGCGTGCGGGCCTGCTCCACGGTCATCCTCGACTGCACGCCGTACTGGAACTGCAGCTCGAAGAGCCTGACCGACTCGCCGTATGTCTCCTTCGTGCGCGTCGCGATGACGAGTTGCCCGTCGAGCGCGCGGAGCTGGATGTAGCTGTTGGCGACCGCGGCGACGAGCGAGAGCACGACGCCGAGCCGCCCCTCCTCGCTGGCGAGCACCTGCGCCCGCGCCGCCTCCGTCAGCCGCCGGACGCGGCCCCAGAGGTCCAGTTCCCAGCTCGCCCCGGCGAGCGCCTGGTAACTGTAGACCGAGCCGATCCTCTCGCTCTCGCGGCTGCCAGCCATGCCGGCGCTGTAGCTGGCCTGCGGATACAGCGAGGCGCGGGCCTGGGTGAGCACGGCGGCCGCCTGCTCGACGTTGGCCGCAGCGATCTTCACGTCGAGGTTGTGCGCCAGCGCCTCGTCGATCAGGCGGTCGAGCACCGGGTCGCCGAACTGCGTCCACCACGCGGTGTTCGCGGTGTCGCGCGCCTCGGCCACCTCGAAGCGGAACGCCGGCGGCGGCGTCACCGTCGGGCGCTGGTAGTTCGGCCCCACCAGGCAGCCGGCAAGCGGCAGGGCGATGAGCACCATGGCCAGGCGGCGCATGTCACTCCCCTCCTTCCTGCCCTGGCTGCGGCGGATGCTCTGCCTCGGCCGGCGCGGCACCCTCCCTCTTCCGGCGGCCCAGCCGCTCGGAGAGGCTCTCGAAGATGTAGAAGAAGAGCGGCACATACAGCATCGCCAGCGTGGTCTCGCCGAGCATGCCGCCGATGATCCCCGTGCCGATCGAATGGCGCGAGTTGGCGCCGACCCCCGTCGCGATCGCGAGCGGCAGCACGCCGAGGACGAAGGCGAGCGACGTCATGATGATCGGCCGGAGACGCATCTCCCCCGCCTCGATCGTGGCGTCCATCAGCGACCGCCCCTGCTTGCGCAGGTCCACCGCGAACGTCACGCGCAGGAGCGCGTTCTTCGCCCCGAGGCCGATCAGCACGAGGAGCCCGATCTGGAAGTAGACGTCGTTCTCGAGACCGCGCAGCCAGTTGAGCAGCAGCGCACCCAGGATCCCGAACGGGACGGCCGTCATCACGGCGCCGGGCAGCGTCCACGACTCGTACTGGGCGGCCAGAACGAGGAACACGATGATGAGGCCGAAGACGAACGCCACCGTCGACGTGCCCCCTGACTGCTTCTCCTCGAAGGCGAGGCCCGACCACGCGAACGTGTAGCCCGCGGGCAGCACCTCCCCGGCCACCTCCTCCATCGCGGCAATCGCCTGCCCGGAGCTGTAGCCGGCCGCGGCCGAGCCGTTGATCTTCGCCGCGGGAATCCCGTTGAAGTGCGGCAGCAGGTCGGGGCCCCTCACCCACGACGTCGTCACGAGCGCCGAGAGCGGCACCATGTGGCCCGCGCTCGAGCGCGTGTAGAGGCGGGTCAGATCCTCAGGTTGCTGGCGGTACTTCGGATCCGACTGGAGCACCACCCACCACACGCGGCTGAACTCGTTGTATTGGCTGGCCATCAGCGACCCGAACTGGGCCTGGATCGCGCTGTAGACGTCGGAGATGGGCACCCCGAGGAGCGTCGCCTTCTCCCGGTCCATGTCGGCCCGCAGCTGCATCGTGTTCGCGCGGAACGTCGTGCTCAACCCTGCCAGCTCGGCACGCGCCCGCCCCCGGGTGAGGACCTGTTGCGTCAGCTGATCGAGCCGCGCCGGATCGCCGCCGCCAATGTCCTGGATCCAGAACTCGAACCCGCCCGTGGTCCCAATCCCGGGGATCGCCGGCGGGGCGATGGGGATCACGAGCCCTTCGCGGATCGCCCGGCCCTCGGCGTAGACGTGCTGCAGCACGGCGCGCGCGTTCTGGGTGCGGGCCTTCGCGATCGTCGCGTAGCGCTCGTCGTACGGCTTCAGCATCACGAAGAGGCTCCCTGCGTTCGTCTTCAGGCCGCCGTCGAGGATGCTGTAGCCGGAGATGTGCGTCGTGTCGGCGACGGCCGGGTGGGCCCTATAGATGTCGTCCACCCGCTCGGTGACGGCCTTTGCGCGGTCGAGGCTCGCCCCGTCAGGCATCAGCACCGTGGTCATCACGTAGCCCTGATCTTCGTTCGGCACGAAGCTCGTGGGCAGCGCCTCGAAGAAGTAGACGATGAGCGCCACGAAGCCCGCGAGGAACACGAACGCAATGGCCATGCGCCGGATGACCAGGACGACCGTGCGACCAAAGGCCTGCGTGAGCGCGTCGAACTGCCGGTTGAACCAGGCGAACGGGCCCCGCTGCGGGGGCGTGGTGTGCCGCAGCAGCACGCCGCACAGGGCCGGCGTCAGCGTGAGCGCCACGAAACCCGAGATCGCCACGGAGATCGCTATCGTGATCGCAAACTGCTTGTAGAGCTGGCCCGTCGTGCCAGGCAGGAACGCCGCGGGCACGAAGATCGACGCCATCACCAGCACGGTGGCGATCACCGGGCTCACCACCTCGCCCATCGCGGCGATGGTCGCCTCGCGCGGCGGCAGGTGCTTCTGCGCCATGTTCCGCTCCACGTTCTCCACCACCACGATCGCGTCGTCGACGACGATGCCGATGGCGAGGACGAGCCCGAAGAGCGTGAGGAGGTTGATGGAGAACCCCAGCGCGGACATGAATGGGAAGGTGCCCAGCAGGGCCACCACGATCGCGGTCGAGCAGATGAGGGTCGCGCGGAAGTTCTGCAGGAAGAGGTAGACGACGAGCACGACGAGCACGATCGCCTCGAAGAGCGTGACGTACACCTCCTCGATCGAAAGGCGCACGAACTCGGTGGTGTCGAGCGCGATCTGGTAGTCGAGGCCGTCGGGGAAGCGGGGCTTCAGCCCTTCGAGCGTCTGCTTGACGGCGTCCGAGACGTCGAGCGCATTGGCGCCCGGCTGTTGATAGACCGCGATCAGGCTCGCCGGGAGGCCGTTCAGTTGGCTGTCGGTGACGTACTGCTTGAGCCCGACCTCCACCCGGGCCACGTCCTTGAGTCGGACGATGGCTCCCTCGCCCTGGCCGGCGCGCAGGATGATGTTCTCGTAGCCCTCGGGCTCGGTGTAGGGCTGCTGGGTGACGACCGGGAAGGTGAGCTCCACGGGTCCCGCCGTCGGCTGCTGCCCGATCTGCCCCGCGCCATACAAGGCGTTCTGGCTCTGCACCGCCTTCTGGATGTCGCTCGTGGTGATGCCGAGCGAGGCCATCCGATCCGGGTTCATCCAGACCCGCATCGCCTGGTCGGGGGAACCTAGGATCGAGGCCTGCCCCGCGCCCGGCACGCGCTTGAGGGCGTCGAGCACGTACACGTTGGCGTAGTTGTAGATGTACTGCGTGCTGTAGCGCTTCTCGGGCGAGTAGACCGCGACCAGCATCATGATCGACGCCGACTTCTTCTGCACCGAGACGCCCTGCTGCGTGACGGCCGCCGGCAGTTGCGGCAGCGCCAGGTTGACGCGGTTCTGCACCTGCACCTGCGCGACATCGGGATCGGTGGCGAGCGAGAAGTAGACGGTGATGGTCAGCGTGCCGGTCGACGAGCTGGTCGACGACATGTAGAGCATGTTGTCGACCCCGTTGATCTGGGCCTCGATGGGCGCGGCCACCGAGTCGGCGAGCGTCTTCGAGTCGGCGCCCGGATAGTAGGTCGTCACCGTCACCTGGACGGGCGTGATCGTGGGGTACTGCTCGACGGGCAGGGTCACCATGGCAACCAGCCCGGCCAGCGCCAGGATGATCGCGACGACCGACGCGAAGATCGGGCGCTCGATGAAGAACGTCGAGAACATGTCGCTACACCCTCCCGTGCTCCCTGGGGCGCGCGCTCACTGGCCGGCCCTGGTCGTGCCGGCCGGCGGCTTCATCACGACGGGCGTGCCCGCGTGCAGCGTCATGCTCCCGTCGACAATCACCTGGTCCCCGCCCTGCAGGCCCTCCGAGACGATCCAGTCCTCGCCCCCGGACCACCGGCCCACCTCGACGGGGCGAGGCCTCGCCTTGCCCTCCTTGTCGACGACCCAGACGAAGTGGCCTTCCGAGCCCTGTTGCACGGCCCGCTGCGGAACCAGGATGGAGTTCGGTCGGGTCGCCCCCGTGAGCCGTACGCGGACGTACGCGTTCGGCCGCAGGGCGCCCTCCGGGTTGTTGACACTGGCGCGCAGCAGGAACGTTCCCGTCTCGACGTTGTAGGACGGCGCGGCAAACGTGATTCGGCCCTTGTGCGGAAAGAGCGAGCCGTCCACGAGCAGCACCTCGACATCGAAGAGACCGTCGGCAGGCTGGCGCAGCTGGCCCCTCTCGACGAGGGTGCGGAAGGCCTGCATCTCGTTCTCGGAGACCGAGAAGTTCACCCAGATGGGCGAGAGCACCGCCACCGTGGTCAGCAGGCTGTTCTGGGGGCTGATGTACGTGCCGTCCTGCTGCAGGGCGGCCCCCGTGATGCCGGTCACGGGCGACCGGATCGTGCAGTACGACAAATCGAGCTTCGCCGCTTCGAGACGCGCCTTCGCTTCCTCGACCGCAGCGGCCGACTGCAGGTAGTGGCCGTTGGCGTCGTCGAGGTCCTTCTGGGAGAGCGCGTCCCTGGCAGCCAGCGGCTTGGTCCGTGCCAGGTCGGCGCTCGCCACCTCGAGGCCCGCCTCGTGCCGGGCGAGCGCCGCGGCGTGCTGGTCGACCTGGACCTGGAACGGCTTGGCATCCATCAGGAAGAGCACCTGCCCTTCCTTCACCATGCTGCCCTCGGTGTAGACGCGCTTCTCGAGGAAGCCGCTCACGCGGGCCTGGATGTTGACCTGGCGGGAACTCTGGGTCTGGGCGACGAACTCGTAGCTGACGGGCACCTCGCGCGCGGTGACGGTGAGCGCGGTCACCTCGACCGGCTTCGCGGCATCGGCCGGTTTGAGCCCCTCCGAGCGGCACCCCGAAACCAGGAGCAAGGCCAGGATGATGAGCAGGTCGCGCACGGCTCGCCTCCCTCTTCGTCCACTCACGGACGTCGAACCTGTCGGGCCTTCGA
>JAFNAJ010000222.1 GCA_017860085.1 Acidobacteriota bacterium
CCACCCTCGCGCTCGAAAATGGCCAGCGCGGCCGCGTGCCGGGCCTCGGCGTCCGCCAGCGTCCGCTCGAACTGGGGGTGCCCGGCCAGGGACGCGAGCCACGGGTCGACCTTGAACATCGGCGTGCAGAAGTAACCCTGACTCACGACCCGGTCCATCATGGCCACGCCGCGCTCGGTGTCGCCGAGGCGAGCCACGATGCGCGTCACGAGGTAGAGGGCCTCGCCGTCCGTGACACGGACCTTCTTGAGCACGTCGACCGCCGCACGGCACCCGTCGCGATCGCCCTCCAGGTACGCGCGCATCGCCGTGTAGAACTGGTGGCCATAGAGGTGTGCGGAGTAGCGCTCCTCCTCGCGCCTCGCGGCCACGAGCGCCTCGTCGTGCTGCCCCATGGATTCGAGGATCAGGCAGTCGATGGTGTCGCTGGCGTGGAGACTCTCGGCGAGCGCTCGATCGTATTCGCCCAGCGCCCAGAGTGTGTACAACGCGCTCGTCTCGATCGACGGATCGAGGTGCTTGGCCAGCTCGTACGCGGCACGGCTCGCCGAGAGCAGGCCACAGTAGCGGCAGGCGTGGACGAGCCCGGCGTAGATCTCGGGCTCGGCCTGGTCCCGCACGGCTCGGCGCAGGAGGCGTTCGAGGGCCTGCTCCACGCGTCCGAGGTCGGTGTCGAGCTGGGCGTAGTAGAGATGAGCCTCCGACAGGTCCGGGCTGATCTCGAGTGCCCTGCGCAACGATTCCTCCGCCGACCTCACCCCTTCGTCCTGCCGCTCACTGGCGCTGTACTTGCCGAGGACCCGCTCCATCCGCCCCAGGCGCGCCCACGCCGGGGCGAAGTCGGGGTCGAGTTCCAGGCACTGCTCGTAGAGCTGGTGCGCCAGGCGCCAGGTGCTCGATTCGTGGGCGTAGCGGTTGGCGCGGAGAAACAGCGAGTACGCCTGCTGGTTGGCTGGAACGTCCTGAGACCGCCGCCGTGCCCGGTCGGCCGCGGTCAGAGGCAAGCTCTCGACAATGCGCCGGGCGAGTCCGTCCTGGAGCTCGAAGATGTCGCCCAGGGTCACGTGCTCGACGCGTGACCACGCGGCCTTGCCCGTCGCGGCCTCTACGAGCTCGATGCCCACCCGGAGGCGGTTCCCGCTGCGGAGCAGCGTGCCGGCCAGGAGGAGATCGACGTCGAGCTCCGCTGCAACCTTGCGGACGTCGATCTCGGGGTCGTTGCCGTAGCGGGCCGTGGCCAGGCTCGAGCGCACGACGAACGACTCGAAGCCGGCGAGCGAACTCGTGACAGCGTCTGAGAGCCCGTAGGACAGGTAGTCGACCTCGGCGTCGGGCCTGAGCTGCCGGAACGGCAACACGGCCAGGCGAGTCACCGCCTGCGCACGCACGATCTCGCCCGAGTCGACGAGTTCGGCCACGCCGCGCAGGTCGTTGGCCATCTCCGTCGCCGATCCGTAGCGGTGGGCCGGTTCTTTCGAGAGCGCCCGGTGGATGACGCGGTCTACGCCCAGGATGGCAGGGGATCCTGTGAGGGCTGGTGGCTGGTCTGCCAAGACCGAGTGGAGAACCGCGATCACGCTGTTGCCCTCGAAGGGACGTCGCCCCGCCAGCATCTCGAACAGGAGCACGCCAACGGCGAAGAGGTCGGTGCGGGCGTCGGCTGGTTCGCCCCGGGCCTGCTCGGGTGCCATGTAATGGGGGCTGCCGACGATCGTCCCGGGCAGCGTTGCCCCGCTCATGGTCTCGTCAGACAACGTCGTTGGACGGGTGAGCCCGAAGTCCAGCACCTTCAGCCCGTGAGGCGTCAGGAAGAGGTTGCTGGGCTTGAGGTCTCGGTGGACCAGGCCTCGCTCGTGCAGGACGTCGAGCGCGGCCAGCAGCTCCAGTCCCAGGCTGACAGCCTCCGAGGTGGGGATGACGCCCCTCGACAGGCGGCTCGCCAGCGACTGGCCGCCCAGCAGTTCCATCACGAGAAAGGGCCGCCCCTCATCTTCGTCGATCTCGAAAATCTGGCAGAACGCCGGGTGGGTGAGCGCCGCCGCCGCCCTGGCCTCCCGAAAAAGCCGCTCGGTGGCCGCCCGATCGGCGCCGGCCTCCCGCATCACCTTCACCGCCACGTCACGTTCGAGCCGTGAATCGCGCGCGGCGTAGACGATGCCCATGCCGCCCTCGCCCAGCTTGTGGACGATCTGGAAGCGGCCGATCCGTTCCGGCACGGGCGGGTTGTCGGCGCTCATCGCTTGGAGGAGTCAAGCAGCATTCTGGCACAGCCGCAAGGCGAGTTCTGCGGCGTCCCCGGGGCGGCAGGCCCAGGCAGGCCCGGCAGGGGCCATGGTGATGCCGCGACGCGGCAAGGACGATATATATTAGTGGGAGATTGCCCCCCCTTTCTTCCGCACGGAGTCTGCCATCATGCCGTTCGTTCATTCCTTTCCGCACATGACCGCCCAAGAGGCGGCCGAGCTCATTCCCGACGGCGCCTTCGTCGCGTTCAGCGGCTTCACGCCGGCTGGGGCGGCCAAGGCCGTCCCCAGGGCGCTGAGTGCGCGCGCCCGCGACCTGCACGCGCAGGGCAAGCCGTTCAGGATGCGGGTGATCACGGGCGCCTCCACGGGCGAAGACCTCGACGAGGCGCTCGCCCAGGCCGAGGCCATCTCGTGGCGCACGCCGTACCAGTCGTCGAAGACGCTGCGCGATCAGATCAACACGCAGCGGACGCAGTTCGTCGACATGCACCTGTCGTCGGTGCCGCAGACGCTCGCGTGGGGCTTCTTCGGCAAGCTCGACTTCGCCGTCGTCGAGGCCACCGAACTGACGCCTGACGGTCGGGTGTATCTCACGACCTCCATCGGTGCGTCACCCACGTTCCTGCAGTGTGCCGAGAAGGTCATCATCGAGATCAACAGGTACCATTCGCAGCGGCTCAGGGAGATGCACGACATCATCACCCTGGCGCCGCCGCCACACCGTGGGCCGGTTCCGCTCCGTGAGCCGCTCGAGAAGGTCGGCTGGCCCTACGTCGGCGTGGACCCGCGCAAGATTGTTGCCGTCGTGCGCCACGAGGAACCCGACGACGTGGCGCCTTTCGACCCGGTCAACGCCTCGAGCAGGGCGATCGCCGAGCGCGTGGTGGAGTTCCTGCTGAAAGAGATGGCGGCCAAGCGCATTCCCAAGGAGTTCCTGCCGTTTCAGTCTGGCGTTGGCAACGTGGCCAATGCCGTGCTCTACGGCCTGGGCGCGAACCCCGAGATTCCGCCGTTCACGATGTACACCGAGGTGTACCAGGATGCGTGCGTGGAGCTGATGATTGAAGGACGCCTCGTGGGCGCCAGCTCGACCGCGTTGACCATCACCCCGGACAAGCTGCAGCAGATCTACGAGGACATGGACTTCTTCATCCCGCGGATCGTGCTGCGGCCGCAGGAGATCACCAACCACCCGGGGGTGATTCGCCGGATGGGCCTCATCACGATGAACACGGCGCTCGAGGTCGACATCTACGGGCACGCGAACTCGACCCACGTGATGGGGACGAAGATGATGAACGGCATCGGCGGGAGCGGCGACTTCACGCGCAACGCCTACCTGTCGATCTACATGACGCCGTCGGTCCAGAAGAACGGGAAGATCTCGTCGATCGTGCCGATGGTCACTCATGTCGACCACAACGAGCACTCGCTGCAGGTCGTCGTCACCGAGCAGGGGCTGGCCGACCTGCGCGGCCTCGGCGCCATGGAGCGCGCGCGGTGCATCATCGACAACTGCGCGCACCCGGCTTACAGGGACTACCTGCATCGGTACATTGAGACCTCTCCCCTCGGGCACGAGCGCCACGATCTCTCGAAGTGCTTCGAGCTGCACCGCAACCTGATGGAAACCGGCCAGATGCTGCCGGACCACGATCCGAAGCTCTTCAAGGAGAAGAAGGAACCGGTCGGCGCGAGAAGCTAGGCCGGAGACAAGCCCGCCCTTGACCCACGCGGGGCGGCGGGCGCAGACTGCCGCTGCCATGCGACTCTGCGCCCGCGCCTCGCTCATCATCCTCTCGCTGGCTGGCCTCGTCGCGCACCCGGCGGCGCTGCGGCAGCCATCCGTCCAAGCCGCGCGCGGGGGCTTCGCGGACCCGGGTGAAACGCCCGAGTGGGAGAACCCGGCGATTGTCGGGGTCAACAAGCAGACCCCACACGCGACGGTGATTCCGTACCCGGACGCCGCGAGCGCCGCCAGCCGCGACCTCTCGCGCACGCCCTGGTATCGCGTGCTGAACGGGCGCTGGAAGATTCGCTGGGCGCCGACGATCGACGCTCGGCCGCCGGGCTTTCACCAACGTGGCTACGACGACAGCTCGTGGGCGACGATCCCCGTGCCGTCGAACGTCGAGCTGCACGGCTACGGGGTGCCGATCTACGTCAACCACGGCTACGCGTGGGGTGAGCCCGATCCGCCGCGCGTCCCGCGGGACAAGAACTCGGTTGCGTCGTACCGCACGTGGTTCGAGGTGCCGCCGTCGTGGCAGGGCCGACGTGTGCTCGTCACGTTCAAGGGCGTATCGTCGGCGTTCTACCTCTGGGTGAACGGCACGAAGGTCGGGTACAGCGAGGACAGTCGCACGCCCGCGGAGTTCGATCTCACGGACGTCGTGAAGCCGGGGCGCAACCTGCTGGCGGCGGAGGTCTACCGCTATTCGGACGGCGCCTACCTGGAGTGCCAGGACTTCTGGCGACTGTCGGGCATCTTCCGAGACGTGGTGCTGTGGTCGCCCACGGCCGTGCACATCGGTGACGTCCGGGTCGTCACCGATCTCGACTCGGCCCACCTCGACGCCGACCTGCAGGTCTCAATCACCGTCCGCAACGCCTCGAATCGGCACGCCACGTCGCTCGTGCGAGCCACCTTGCTTGATCCTGACGGCGCGACGGCCGTGTCCAGACTCGAGGGCACGACCGCGCTCGACCCGGGCTCCACCGGCACGGTGGAAGTCAGGCAGGCCGTCAGCGGCCCCAGGCTCTGGTCAGCGGAGCAGCCGCATCTCTACACGCTGCTGCTCACGTTGTTCGACGAACAGGGCGCGGTGCTCGGCGTCGTGCCGACGCGCATCGGCTTCAGGGAGGTCGAGACCCGCGACGGACGGCTTCTCGTCAACGGCCAGCCGATCATCGTCCGCGGTGTGAACCGGCACGAGCACGACCCCGACACAGGGCAGTACGTGACTCGCGAGTC
>JAFNAJ010000223.1 GCA_017860085.1 Acidobacteriota bacterium
CGGCAGGATGTTCTCCTCGGGCAGGTGCTGGTGCAGTTCAGCGCGCTCCAGCAGCTTGGCCGGCTGCGCGCGCGCCCCGCACACGAGCAGCTCGCGACCCGACGCGTGCAGCTTGTCGGCCAGCTCGGCCATGGCCATCAAGCCCGTGGCGTCGAGCGCCGTCATGTTCCGCAAACGCAGCACGACGATGGGCGGCAGGTCGTTGATGTGCGTGTGGATGCGCTCGATCTTGTCCGTGGTGCCGAACAGAAACGGGCCGTGGATGCGATAGATCGCAACGTAGGGCGGGATGTCCTTGTCCTGCAGGATGTGCACCCGGCCGTCCTCGACGTATTGCTCGGTCACCAGCTCCACCGTGGTCGTGTCCGACACGCGCCGGATGAAGAGCAGCGCGGCCAGCACCATGCCGACTTCGACGGCGACGGTGAGATCGGCGAACACCGTGAGCATGAAGGTGGCAAACCAGACCAGCACGTCGGTCTTGGTCATCTTGAGCAGCGGCGCGATCTCACGCCACTCGCCCATGTTGTAGGCCACGACGAAGAGGATGCCGGCGAGCACGGCGAGCGGGATGTGCCTGGCGAGCGGCGCCGCGAAGAGCAGCACCGCCAGCAGCGTCAGCGCGTGAATCATGCCCGCGACGGGCGTCTGCGCGCCGGATCGGACGCTGGTGGCCGTTCTCGCAATCGCCCCAGTCGCCGGCAATCCGCCGATCATCGGCGATACGACGTTGGCCACGCCCTGGGCCATCAACTCGACGTTGGGGTTGTGCTTGTCGCCGGTCATCCGGTCGGACACGACGGCCGACAGCAGCGACTCGATGGCCCCGAGCAGGGCCACCGTCAGGGCCGGGGACAGCAGACGGAAGATCAGCCGGGGCCTGAACGTCGGGATGTGCAACTCCGGCAGGCCGCCGGGGATGCCGCCGAAGCGGGTACCGATGGTCTCGACCGGCAGCGACGTCAGCGCCACGACCGCGGTGCCCAGGAACAGCACGACGATGGCGCCGGGGACGCGCCGCAGGTAGCGCGTGCACAACACGATGATGGTGACGGTGGCGACCCCGAGCGCCGTCGCCGGGATTGACATCGTGTCGGCCCTGGTCGCCAGGGCCTCCATCCGCTCGAGAAACTCGCCAGGGACGTCCTTCAGCTGCAGTCCGAAGAAGTCCTTGATCTGCGTGCTGGCGATCAGCACGGCGATGCCGTTGGTGAAGCCGATCACCACTGGCCGCGGGATGAAGCGCACGGTCGAGCCGAGCCCCGTGATGCCCATGAACACGAGCAGGACCCCGGCCATCATGGTGCACATGAACAGGCCGTCGAGCCCGTACTTGGCCACGATTCCCGCGATGACGACGACGAAGGCTCCCGTGGGGCCGCCGATCTGCGTGGTCGACCCACCGAGGGCCGAGATCAGGAAGCCGGTGACGATGGCGCAGTAGATGCCGGCCTGCGGCGACAGGCCCGAGGCGATGGCGAACGCCATCGAGAGGGGGAGGGCGACGAGGCCGACCGTGACGCCCGCGACGAGGTCGGACGTGAAGGCATGGCGCGAGTATCCCTTTCGAAGGACGAGGACCGACTTGGGCAGCCAGTCGTCGAGCCAGGTGAGGCGGGCGCGTGGCAGGGCGGCAGGAACGGCCACGAGAGTGAACGCGAAGTCGAGCCGACCGAGCGGGCGGGGAGCGGGAGTCGCGAACGACCGATGCCTGGTCGAGTATAGCGTGTCGTTCGTTCCGCGCACGAATCCGCTAGAATCTGGCGTCTTGGAGACGCGGCATGCCTGATTCGCTCTTCGCGTTGTTTGGGCCCCTCGTGCTGGCGCTGTCCGACCCGGTCGCGGCCGCGCCAGCTGCCGAGTTGTTCAGCGTGACCTCACTCATCTCGCTGCTCACGCTCGCCTCGCTCGAGATCGTCCTGGGGATCGACAACATCATCTTCATCGCGATTCTGGCAGGACGGCTGCCGAAGGCCGACCAGCCGCGCGCGCGACGCCTCGGCATCGGGGCGGCGGTCATCACCCGGATCCTCCTCCTGCTCAGCATCACCTGGGTGATGCGCCTGACCCAGCCGCTGTTCAGTGTGGCGGGCTTCGCCTTGTCGGGCAAGCAACTCATCCTGCTGCTTGGCGGGCTCTTCCTCATCGGCAAGAGCACGTACGAGATTCACGACAAGCTCGAGGGGGCCGAGCACGGGCACGCGGTCCGCGCGACCACCTCGATGGCGGCCGTCGTCGGTCAGATCATGCTCGTCGACATGGTGTTCTCGCTCGACTCGGTCATCACGGCCGTCGGCATGACGCCCCACGTGCCGATCATGATCACCGCCGTGCTCGCGTCGGCCGCCGTGATGTTGATCTTCGCCGGCCCGGTGAGCGACTTCGTCCACCGCCACCCGACGATCAAGGTGCTGGCGCTCTCCTTCCTGATCCTCATCGGCGTGATGCTCGTCGCTGAAGGGTTCGGGCAGCACATCAACCGCGGCTACGTCTACTTCGCCATGGCCTTCTCGCTCGTCGTCGAGCTGATCAACATGCGGGTGAGAGCCAAGGGTGAGCCCATCGAGTTGCGGCACTCGCAGCTGCCCACGGCACAGGGCTAGGGAAGCTCGATCACCAGCCCGTCGTCTGCCACCTCGAACGTCAGGCGATCGCGCTGCGCGAGCACGTCCGATCCCAGGTGTGTGAGGAGCACGCGTCGGGCGGTCAATTCGGGCCGGTGCGCCACGAGCTCCCGGTGTGAGAGATGACCGGGCGGCGCGTTGTCGTACCCCGTGCACTCGCAGACGAACAGATCGGCGTCGTGCGAGGCGTTCACGAGTTCGTGCGTCCACGCCGTGTCCCCCGAGAAGGCGAGCGTGCGCCCCGCCATCTCGAGGCGCAGCGCGAACCCCGTGGCGCCCGAGCCGTGGACGGCAGCCGCGGTGGTCACGGTGCACGACCCAATCGCCAGGCGGCTGCAGGGCTCGAGCTCGATGAACCGCAGGTCGACGACTTGCCGGGCTTTCTCCGCGAGACCTGGGTAGAGAAGGTCAGCCAGGGCGAGCACCCGCTCCCTGGTCCCTCGCGGCCCGGCCACCGTGAGCCCAGCCGTGCGGGGCTCGTTGTACACGGCGTCAAGCAACAGAAACGGCACGCCGCCGGCATGGTCGCCGTGAAGGTGGGTGAGCAGCACGGTGGCGATCGTCGAAGGCGACACTCCGTGCCGCCGCAGGGCGACCGGCGCGGCCGCGCCGCATTCGACGAGCAGGCATTCGCCGCCCGTCTCGAGCAACACGCAGGCGTGCGAGCGTCCTCCGGACGCGAAGGCGTCACCAGTGCCGAGAAACGTCACGCGGAGCGCGAACGGGGAGGCGGCCATGCTTCGCGCATGGTACCCGCGCGGGGGCCGAAAGGCGATCCCTGGTCAGGGTTTGCCTGTAGAGTGGTGCTCGGTATGCCGGTCCGCGTGTTGCCCGACCTCGTCCTCGACGCTGCCCGCACGCTGATTCGCGTGCCGTCGGTCAACCCCGCCTTGGCGCCCGGCGAAGGTCTCGGCGAGCAGGCGGTGGCCGACGCCGCCGTACAGTGGCTCATGCGCCACGGCGTGCGCGCGTGGCTCGACACGCTGGCGCCCGGCCGCGCGAACGCGGTGGCCTCGATCGGTGACGGCCCCGGCCCGACCCTCGTGTTCTGCGCCCACCTCGACACTGTTGGAACCGCGGGCATGACCATCCCGCCGTTCGACCCGCGCGTCGAGGACGGCAGGCTGTACGGGCGCGGGAGTTGTGACATGAAAGGCAGTGCCGGCGCGATCATGGCGACGGCCGTAGCCCTGCAGGAGCGCCACCCCCGCGGCCGTGTCCTGCTTGCCCTGGTCGCCGACGAGGAGGACGCCAGCCTCGGCGCTCACGACTTCGTTCAACGCTACGCCGCCGACGCCTGCATCGTGACAGAGCCGAGCAACGGCACACTGGTGCTCGGTCACAAGGGGTTCGTCTGGGCCGAGGTGGTCACGACGGGCGTTGCCGCCCACGGTTCGCGATTCGATGTCGGCGAGTGTGCCATCGCGAAGATGGCGCCGATCATCGCGGGCATCGATGCCTTCGATCGCAAGGTGCTGCGGCGTCGCGTCCATCCGTTGGTGGGGCCTGCGTCGATGCACTGCGGGCTTGTCAGCGGCGGCATCGGCTTGTCCACGTATGCGCCCGAGTGTCGGCTGCAGGTCGAGCGTCGCACCATCCCCGGGGAAACGCCGGCGCTCGTCATCGAGGAGCTGCGCGACATCGTGGAGGGCTGCGGGGCCGAGGCCCGCGTTGAGCTCCGGCTGGATCGGCCGCCCCTGCTATGCGACCGCGACGCCCCGATCGCCCACGCGGTCCGCGACGCCGCCGAGGCGCGCACGGGGGCCGTCCCCGAGGAGACCGGCGTGGCCTACTGGATGGATGCCGCCGTGTTTGCGGCGGCGGGCATCCAGACCGTCAACTTCGGCCCGGCTGGCGATGGCGCTCACGCCGCCGTCGAGTGGGTCGATGTCGAGTCGCTCAGCACCCTGGCCGACGTGCTCGCGGACGCCGCTCACCGGTTCCTCGATTGCCCCGCCTGACGCCGGGGCGGGATCCACAGCGTGCGTGCCGTGAGCGCGTCGTGCGACAAGCCGGCCGCGCGGTCCAGCTTGGCGACGAGCGGCGGGAGCGCAACCGGCAGCCGCCAGTCGTCGTCTCGACCCTCACGTTGCGTGAACGCCAGGCTCCACGTCTGCCACCACGGCGTCACCGAGCGTGCGATGGGTTCGACCACGAGCACGGCGACCCCTCGCTCCGCCGCGGTCATCAGCTGAAAGAGGAGTCGATCGCGCGCGTCCTCGCGGAGCTCGTTCGCGACGAACGCCGCCACGACGCCCGAGCCAGGGGGCGGCAGCCTCATGTCCGAGGCGTGGCCCCTGACGATGTGAGACCTCAGGTTGAAGGTTCGATAGGTGCGCGAGGCCTCGTCGAGGGCCCAGGGGTGGCGGTCGATGCCAGTGACGGAGGCCGGCGGCTCGAGGCTCGCCGCCCATGCGGCGCCGGCCGCCCCGGTGCCGCAGCCGAGGTCGAGTACCGATGGCACGGGGCGCTCTGTTGCACCGAGCGCGCGCACGACCTCGGCCACGAGCATGAAGTGCAAGGGGGCGTAGTAGAGCGCGAACGCGGCGCGCTTGCCGGCCGAGTCGAGGGCTCCTGACCGGGGGAGTCG
>JAFNAJ010000224.1 GCA_017860085.1 Acidobacteriota bacterium
GCGGGCAGTCCGCGTTCGGCCGCGATCTGAATCGGCACGTTGTGCAGGTGGACCGGCCGAGCTTCGACGGCGCCAGGATCACGATACGCGGCGTACTGCTCCTTGACCATGTTCGGGCCAACGCCCACCACCGGGTGATCGCGGATCATGCCGAGCCCGGCCTTGGCCATGGCGACGCGATCGCGATTCGTGGGGTCGTTCAGGTCGAACATCGAGTAGGCCCTATCGACGATCGGCTGCGGGGCCAGCATGATGAACACCGCCACCAACACCGGCAGCGCGGCCAGCAAGCGCCGATCCTTGAGCACCAGCAGCACCCCGATGGCACCGCAGGCGCCCACCCACGCGCTCCGCGTGAAGGTCAGCGCGAGCGCCACCAGCAGCACCGGCATGACCAGGGCCGTCCAGAGGCGGTCTTCGCGGCGAAACAGCAGGCGCGCTACCGCGGCGCCGACGACGAGCATGATCTCCCCGGAGTACGTCATGTAGTGGGTGAGCGTGCCCTGTGGCCGTCGGCCGAGGTTGTCGTAGTGCAGGATCCCGTACTGGATCACCCCGAACAGCGCGCTCACGGCGCCCATCGTGATGATGAGGGTGGCCACGCGTTCGGCACCGTCGCCCCGGGCCAGGCGGTACACGGCCGGGACGACGAGCAAGAGGACCAGTTGTCGCGAATCGATGAAGCTCGCTGCCGGATCAGGCGAGGCGGCCGCCGAGATCAGCGTCCAGGCGCCATAAGCGGCCAGGGGCCAGAACATGCGCGGCACGCGCACCTGCTCGCGGCGCGTGACCACGAGAGCCGCCCACAACAGCAGCACCGCGACCAGCAGGATGTTGGCCGCGGCGATGGAGAACTGCAGCGAGGTCACGAAGACCAGCAGCGAGACCGTGGCGGCGGCCTCGAGTCGTTCCCCCTCGTACCAGGTGGCGGCCAGGCTCGTGGTGGTCATGACGGTCGATCTCGGTCCCTCCGGGGTCGTGTTCGTGTCAACGCCCGCTCGGCAGCCTCGATCACGCTGGCCGCGGGCAGCCACGTGAGGCACCTGAAATCTCCTGGATCGCATGCCCGCTGGGCGCAGGGACGGCAGGGCAGCGATCCATACTCCACGAGCTCCGCGACAAGATCCGGGTCTCGCCACGGCGCCCACACGCGTGGCAGCGTCGGCCCGTACACCGCCACGATCGGCGTGGTGGTCGTCGATGCAACGTGCATCGGGCCACTGTCGCCGCCGACGTAGAGCGAGCCGCGTCCGATTAGGCTCCGCAGCTCGGCGAGCGACAGGTCACTCCAGGCGGCGATGCCGGCCGGCGCCACGCGGAAGCCGGCCCGCGCCTCAGCCGCCACCCGGGTCGCCAGGTCCGCCTGGTCGGGCCCCGTGGTGAGGATGATACGACGATCGGGGGCATTCTCCGCCAGCCGACCCACCAGCTCGGCGAAATACTCGAGGGGCCACTGCCTGAACCGGTTGCCGGCGCCGACGTGCACCACGATGACCGGGGCACCCGGCTCGAACCCCGCACCCGCCAGGCGCGCGTCCAGCCGGGCGGCAGCCGCCGGATCCTCAGCCATCTCGACCGGGTCGTGACGGCGGTCCGGAGTCCTCGCGAGCGAGGGGTGAAGCTCGCGGACCAGCGCCCACTGGTTCTCCACCGAGTGTCGGTCGTGCGCGCGGGGGTCTCGTGGATGGCGTCGCGTGTACATCCACCAGCGCCCGGGGACCGCATAGCCGACGCGTTCCCGCGCGCCGGAGGCGAAGGTCAGCCACGACGCACGCGGTCCGCCGTGAAGGTCGACCGCGAGGTCGAACCTTCGTCGCCTGAGATCACGGGCCAGCGCCAGGTCGGTCTCGATCCGGCGCAGGCCGCGCGGGCGCCGGGCGACGATCACCTCGTCGAGGTGTGGATTTGCCGTGACGACGGGCGCGGCCGCCGGTTCGGCGAGGTACGAGAGGGTGGCGTCCGGCAGAGCCCGCCGGAGCGCGCGAATCACAGGAGTCGTCAGGACGACGTCACCGATGAGCCGCAGGCGGACGAGGAGTATGCGCACCGAGGGTCAGGGCTCGACCGTCGCCTCGTCGATGAGCATCACGGGGATGTCGTCCTTGATTGGGTACACCCTGTGGCACTGCTCGCACTTGAGGGCCGTCCCGTCCTTGACGAGCGTCACCGGCGTCTTGCAGGCGGGGCATGCGAGGATCTCGAGCAGTTCGGGATCGATCGGCATCGCGGCTCCTGGTCGCCAGCCACTATAGCAGAGCGAGACTGGTCCCGCGGAGCCCACTGTGGAACAATCATCGACGATGAATCGCGTGATCGTCTCGTTCCTCTTGATTGCAGGGCTCGCGTCTGGCGCGACCACGCTCGCATCGACAGGCTCGCTGCCTCAGCCCGCTCCTGCACCAGGCCTGGTTCCGTCCAAGGCCGAGGCCTACTTCGAGTTCCTGCGCGGTCGTCAGCTCGAGGGGGAGGGAGACATCGACGGTGCGGTGCGCGCCCTGCAGCGGGCGATTGAGCTCGACGCGTCAAGCGGTGAGCTGCGGGCCGAGCTGGCGGCGCTGTACGCGCGTCAGAGCCGCGCCCCAGAAGCGATCAAGGCCGGCGAGGCGGCGCTCGAGGTCGATCCCGACAACGCCGAAGCGCATTGGGTGTTGGGCTCGGTCTACGCCGCGATGTCGAGGAGTGGCGAGACTGGCGCGGACAGCCAGCGGGGGGATGTGGTCGCCAAGGCCATCGATCACCTCGAGAAGGCCCAGCCCGAGAGACGGTATGACGTTGGGCTGAGCCTGACGCTCGGTCGGCTGCACCTTGCCGCACGCAACTACACCCGGGCCATCGAGACCCTGGGAGCGCTGGTCCAGCAGGAGCCGGGCGTGGTCGAGGCCGGATGGCTGCTGTCGCAGGCCTACCAGGGGGCCGGACAGCGCGCGGAGGCGATTCGCGTCCTCGAGACTCTGCTCGCGGTGCAGCCCGACTTCTATCGGGGGATGCTCACGCTCGCCGAGCTCTACGAGCAGTCGGGCGAGTGGGACAAGGCCGCGGCGACCCTCGGCAGAGCGGTGGACGTCAATCCGCGATTCGCCGAGCTCAGACTTCGCCAGGCAACGGCGCTGATGAATGCCGGCCAGGCGACGCAGGCGCGAGACCTGCTTCGCAGCGTCGCGCGCGAGCGCCCCACCGAGCCCAACGTGCTCTACGCGCTGTCGGAGGCGGAACGAGAAGCCGGCAGCCTCGATGAGGCCGAGGCCGCGGCCCGGCGGGTCATGGCGCTCGAGCCGACCGGGTTGAGGGGACCGTACGTGCTGGCCAGAGTGTTCGAGCGCCGGCACGACGCGGCGCAGGTGGTCGCGTTGCTCGAGCCAGCCGTGGCCCGCGCCGCCGCCAGTGAGGACGCGGAAACCCAGGGCCGCCAATTGGTCACGCTCCTCGCGCACCTTGGGTTCGCCTACGTGGATCTTGGCGACTACGACAGGGCCGTCGACGTGTTCGAACGGGCGAAGACGTCGAGCGGCGGCGACGTCTCGTTCGACGTGTACCAGGCTCAGGCCTACCTGTCGGCGAGACGCTACGATCGCGCCATCGAGATCGGCAGGGCCGCTCGGGCCCGCGGCGTGGACGACCCGCGGCTGGCACGGCTCGAAGCGCAGGCGCTGCTGCAGGCTGGGCGAGCTGACGAGGCCGTGGCGCTGCTGCAACGCGAGGTCGAGCGGCGCCCGGAACGACTGGACGTTCACCTGGGCCTGGCGAACGTGCTCGGTGAGAGCAATCGCGTGGACGAGGCGCTCGCGGTGCTTGATGCGGCCGGCCAGCGGTTTTCGCAGGATGTCGACGTCCCGTTCCAGCGCGGCGTCGTCCTCGAGCGCAACGGTCGGTACGGCGAGGCCGAAGCCGCGTTCCGCCAGGCCCTGGAACTGGACGCGACGCACGGGCCCTCCCTGAACTATCTCGGGTACATGCTCGCCGATAGGGGGCAGCGTCTCGACGAAGCAATCGGGTTCGTCGAGCGAGCGCTCCAGACCGATCCGCTGAACCCGTCGTACCTCGACAGCCTCGGGTGGGCGTACTTCAAGCGCGGGGACCTGAAGAAGGCCAGGACCCTGCTCGACAAGGCCGCAGCCGCGCTGCCCCGCAACTCGGTCGTGCAGGATCACCATGGCGACGTGCTCGCGGCACAGGGCGACGCGCAGCGGGCCATCGCCGCGTGGGAACGCGCGCTCGCGGGTGACGGCGAGGACATCGACCGCGAGGCGGTCGCCCGCAAGATCGCGGATGCCAGGCGCAAGTAGCCGCACCGTGTTCGTGGCGGCCGTGCTGAGCCTCAGCGGGTGTGGCGGCCGTGTGGCCATCTCGCTTCCCGACGGTCCCGGAGTTCCCCTGGGCGATCCCGCGGAGCGCTTCGCGATGGCAACGGCCGGCTGTGCCGATGTGCGATCGGTGGTGGCCGAGGCGAGGGTGTCGGGCTCGGTCGGGAGGACCCGGGTTCGGGCCACGCTGCTCGTCGGCGCCGATCGTGACGGGAACGCGCGGATCGAGGCACTGGCTGGACCGGGGGGACCGGTTCTCGTACTCACCGCACGCGCCGAGGCCGCCACGCTGGTGCTTCCGCGAGAACAGCAGGTCCTGCAGGATGCGTCGGTCGAGCAGGTGCTCGAAGCCCTCGTCGGGGTGCCGCTGAGGGCCGACGACCTCGCCATGACCCTCACCGGCTGCGCTGGGGCAGGGCAGGCGCCTGCAGGCGGGCGCAGTTACCGCGGGGGGGCGGATGCCTTCGATCTGGCCGGCGGGACCACGGTGTGGACGCGCGGCTCGACGGGTGGGTCCCGCGCCATTGCCTGGCGCCGCGGATCGCTCACGGTCGCGTACGAGCGAAACGCGCGCGCCAGGCCGTCGCGCGTGCGGCTCGTCGTGACCGACGCGCGCCAGTCGGGAGCGGAGGCAGCCGACCTGACGATCACCCTCTCGAGGGTCGACGTGAACGAGCCCATCGACCCTGACGCCTTCGTCGCTCGTGTGCCGCGTAACGCTCAACCTGTCACGCTGGACGCATTGCGGCGGTCGGGGCCGCTCGGCGGCGCGGCTCGCCCGTGAACGTGCCGTGACACCTGCACCCCCGATCCCAGCCTGTCGGGTCCGCGCCTGTGCCAAGGTCAACCTCGACCTCCGCGTGCTCGGCGTGCGGCCGGACGGGTATCACGATCTCGCGACGGTCTTCCAG
>JAFNAJ010000009.1 GCA_017860085.1 Acidobacteriota bacterium
TCGTGGACGCGAGGCGTGGGCCGCAGGCGAGGGCCTGCCGCTGACTCCCGCCCCGAGGGTCGTTCGGCTCGACAGCAACGAAAACCCGAACGGGCCGGGACCTCGTGCGCTGGAGGCCATTCGTGGTGGTTTCGACGACGTGCCGCGGTATCCACACCGGACCGTCAAGTCGCTCGTCGAGACCGTGGCGCAGACCATCGGCGTCGGCGCCGACCACGTCTGGCTGGGGTGTGGGTCGACCGAGATCCTGCACCTGGCGGTGCTGGCGTTCACGTCAGCTGACCGCGCGCTGGTGGCTGGCGTCCCGACCTTCGAGAATCCGGTCCGCACGGCGTCGCGGATTGGGCGGCGGGTTGTCGAGGTCCCAGTGGATGCGGGGCTTCGTCTCGACCTCGACGCGATCGGCCGGCAGGCTGCCGGGGCGGGGCTCGTGTTCCTCTGCAATCCCAACAATCCGACCGGCACCGTGATCGGGGCCCCGACCATCGCCGACTTCGTCGGGCGTGTCATCAAGGCGTCGCCGGAGACGATCATCCTGCTCGACGAGGCGTACCACGAGTACGTCGACGAGCCCGCCTACGCGACGGCGATCCCGCTCGCGATGCAGCACCGACAGGTCGTGGTCAGCCGGACCTTCTCGAAGGTCTTCGGGATGGCGGGGCTGAGGGTTGGCTATGCAGTCGGTCACCCTGAGACGCTCCAGCGGATGAGCGCCTGGGCATTCGGGCAGAACATCAACATGCTCGCCCAGCGCGCGGCGGCCGCGGTCGTCGCCGATGCCGCGCTCATCGAGCGCGAACGCCAGCGCAACCGCGACGCGCGCGACTTCACCTGCCGGGCCTTCGAGTCGATGGGGTTCGCGCCTGGCGATCCGCAGACCAATTTCGTCTTTGTCGACCTCAAGCGCGACGTCGACGCCTTCCGCCGCGCGTGCCTCGAGCAAGGGATCGCGGTCGGACGCCTGTTCCCACCGCTGACATCTTACGCGCGCATCTCGATCGGCACGATGGACGAGATGCGACAGGCGGTCGACGTGTTCCGCAAGGTCCTGGGTACGAGTACGTCGCTGGCAGGTGCACGTTGAACCCCAGGCCGTCGTGCGCCGTTGGAGGGCGAGCCATGCGCCATCGGGGGTTCCAATCAGTCGGGACGTTGCTGACGCTTCTCGTGTCCGTGTTGCTGGTCACCCCGATTCCGGCGACGGGCGGCGATGTCCAGGACGACCTCAAGGCACGCCGCGCCCGACTGATGGAACGGCTCGGCGGCGACACGTTGTTCGTGGCCTTCAGCGCACCGCTGCAGGTGTACTCCCGCGACGTTGAGTACGAGTACCGGCAGGACAGCAACCTCTGGTACCTGGCGGGGACCGACCAGGAAGAGACGATCCTCGTCTTGATGCCCGGCAACTCCGCCCGGCGCGAGATTCTCTTCATCAGCGAGCCCAACCCGAGGCGCGAGCACTGGAATGGCCATCTGCTGACGAAGTCGGAGGCGCGTGCGCTCACGGGCATCGACACCGTCTACTACACCACCGAGTTCGAGCCGTTTGTCACGGCCCTCATGAACGGGCAGCCGTTCGACACACCGCGGCAGGCGGTGGCGACCGACTTCGACGCGTATCTGGCGGCCGTGGGGCGCGGACAGGCCAGGGTGTCGCTGCTGTTCGGGCGACGTCCCGCGCCGTCCGCCGAGTTGCCCGCTATCTACGAGTTTGCCCGGCGCATGCGTGACCGCTTCGTCGGCGCAACCATGGTCGACGCCACACCCCTCGTCGAAGGACTGCGCCAGGTGAAGACCCCGTATGAACAACAGGTCCTCCGGCGCAGCCTCGAGATTTCGAGCGATGCCCATCGTGCGGGCATGCAGGCGGCGGTGCCCGGCGCGTACGAGTACGAAGTGGAGGCGGCCATCGAGCGGGCCTATCTGGCCAACGGCGCGATGAGTCCCGGCTATCCGTCGATCGTCGGCAGTGGTCCCAACGCCACGGTGCTGCACTACAACAAGTCGAGCCGCCAGATGCAAGCCGGCGACCTGCTGCTCGTCGATGCGGCCGCCAACTACAAGGGTCTCACCGGGGACATCACGCGTACCTATCCCGTTTCGGGACGGTTCACCGACGCCCAGAAGGACATCTACCGTGTCGTGCTCGACGCCCAGGCAGCCGGGATGCGCGCCGTTCGGGCCGGGGGCTATCCCGCCGACGTCGAGCAGGCCGTGGCGAGTGCCGTGAGGGACGGCCTGCTGCGCCTGGGGCTGATCACCGATGCTTCAGGCGATCAGTTCCGCACGTGGTACACGCACGGCGTGTGTCACTTCATCGGCATGGACGTGCACGATGCCGGCGACTACAAGCGGCCCTTTGAACCCGGTGTGGCATTTGTCATCGAGCCCGGCGTCTACATCCGGGAGGCGGCGCTCGAGATGCTGCCCGACACACCGGAGAACCGGGCGTTCATCGCGGCCGTGCGTCCGACCGTGCAGCGGTACCGCGACATCGGCATCCGCGTCGAGGACTCGTTCCTCTTGACCGCCCAGGGGCTCGTGACGCTGTCCGACGTGCCGAGGACCATCGAGGACATCGAGCGGTTCATGGCCCGGCCAGCCGCGCGGTAGCGACCGGAGCACACCGTTCCTTGACTGCGGCAAGGTCGTGGGATAGCGTTCCGCCGCCCCCGCCCCTCGTGCCCTCATCGGACGACGAACGTTTGCCGGCCCGAGCAGCCGACCACCCTCGAACGAGGAGAAGAAACGATGATGGTGTGCCATCGCTCCGTGTCTCTCGTGACGACCTCGGCGCTGCTGGCTGTCACACTCGCCAGCGCCTCGGCTGCGCCTGACCAGGCGGCCGCCCAGGGGGCCAGCCAGGCCCGCCCGTCCGCCGCCGCGTCGAGCAGCCGCGACGCCGCACGCGGCGCGGCGATAGCCACCCTGAAGTTCCGGGAGATCGGCCCAGCGGTGATGGGCGGTCGCGTTGACGATGTCGCGGTCGTCGAGTCGAATCCCTCGATCGTCTACGTGGGCACCGCTTCCGGCGGCGTGTGGAAGACCGTCAACGCCGGAACGACGTGGACGCCCGTGTTCGACAACGAGGCCGTCTCGACGATCGGCGACATCACCGTCGCCCCCTCCGACCCGTCAATCGTGTGGGTGGGCACGGGCGAGCCCAACAACCGCCAGAGTTCGTCGTGGGGCAACGGCGTGTACAAGTCCACCGACGGCGGTCAAACCTGGCGGCACCTGGGTCTCGCGGAGACCCACCACATCGGCCGAATCGTCATCCACCCGACGAATCCCGACGTCGTCTACGTGGCGGCCCTTGGCCGGCTCTGGGGGGCCAACAAGGAGCGGGGCGTTTTCAAGACAACCGACGGGGGCCAGACCTGGAAGCACGTGCTGTTCATCAGCCAGGACACGGGCGTGGTTGACGTCGCGATGGATCCAGTGAGTCCAGAGACGGTATATGCGGCGGCGTACCAGCGTCGACGCACGGTGTTTGGTTTCGTTGGCAGCGGCCCAGACGGCGGCCTTTACAAGACAACCGACGGGGGGGCGTCGTGGAAGAAGGTCACGCCTCAGCCGGAGGCAAGCCCCGAGAAGGCGGACCGGCAGGAGATTGGGCGCATCGGCGTCGCCGTCTACCGGCGCGACCCCCGCATTGTCTACGCCCTGGTCGAACACGCCAACGGCGGGATCTTCCGCTCGGAAGACCGCGGTGAAACCTGGGTGCGAATGAGCGACACGAACCCGCGCCCGATGTACTACAGCAAGGTCCACGTCGATCCCACCAATGACCAGCGCATCTGGGTATTGGGGGCGCAGATGTTCTATTCGGAGGACGGGGGGAAGACGTTCATGTCGAACCTGGTCCAGCGCATCCACGGCGATTACCACGCCATGTGGATCAACCCGGCGAACGCCAGTCACATGGTCGTCGGATCGGACGGCGGGGTGCACTGGAGCCACGACCGCGGTCGCACGTGGGACTTCGTGAACACGATCGCCATCGGCCAGTTCTACGAAATCGGACTCGACATGCGCGAACCCTACTACGTGTGCGGCGGGCTGCAAGACAACAACACGTGGTGCGGGCCGTCGGCGTCGATGGACCCCCGGGGCATTGCCAACAGCGAGTGGTTCGCCGTGGGTGGCGGCGACGGGTTCTACGCCCAGGTGGATCCCAACGACCCGATGACCGTCTACGCGGAGTCGCAGGACGGCAACGTGCTGCGCCGAAACCTGTCCACGGGCGAGTCGCGCAGCATCCGTCCGCAGCCTGCCGAGGGCGACGCACCGTATCGCTTCCAGTGGAACTCGCCGATCGTCATCTCGGCGTTCGACTCCAGGACGATCTACTACGGGGGGAACTTCGTCTTCAAATCGACCGACCGGGGCGACTCGTGGACGCGAATCAGCCCCGACCTGACGACCCTGGTCGACCGCAACACGCTGGCCGTTCTGGGCCGAGTGCCCGATCGGCAGACACGGTCCCGGCACGATGGCGTCCGACACTACCCGGCCATCACGACCCTGGCGGAGTCGCCGCTCAGCGCGCAGGTCGTCTGGGCCGGGACCGACGACGGCAACCTGCAGGTGACACGGGACGGAGGCGCGTCGTGGCGAAACGTGGTCGGGTCGGTGCCGGGACTGCCGAAGGGCACCTACGTGAGTCGTGTCGTTGCGTCACGGCACGCGGAAGGCAGGGCCTACGCGACCTTCGACGGCCATCGCAGCGACGACTTCAGCATCTACGCGTATGTGACTGACGACTATGGGGCCACGTGGCGGAAGATCACCGCGGGCATCCCCGACGACAAGGGGGTGCTCAACGTGATCCGTGAGCACCCGAGGAATCCCGACCTGTTGTTTGCCGGTGGGGAGTACGGCGCCTATGTGAGCTTCGATCGCGGGGTGGCGTGGACGAGGCTGCGGCTCAATCTGCCAACGGTGCCTGTCGATGACATCGCCGTCCACCCTCGGGACAACGACCTCGTGCTGGCGACGCACGGGCGATCGATTTGGATCCTCGATGACATCGCCCCGCTGGCCGAGTTGACCGACGCGGTCCTGGCCGCTGACCTCCACCTGTTCACCATCCGTCCAGCGATCCAGTGGCGGACCCGGTCGCCCGGCGGGTCGACGGGACACAAGATGTTCTTCGGCGAGAACCCGCCGGGCGGCATCATCGTGAACTACCACCTGGGCGCCAAGCCTGCCGAGGGGCAGGGGGTGAAGATCGTGATCGCCGATGGAGCCGGCAAGACCGTCCGCGAGCTCGATGGCACGTCGGACATCGGCGTCAATCGCGTCGTGTGGGACATGCGGATGGCATCGCCGATCCCGCCGGCGCCTGGCGGGCGCGGTGCAGGAGGCGGAGCCGGAGGTGGGTTCTTCGGCGGGGCGGTCGGTCCTCGGGTCGATCCTGGCGCGTACACGGTGACGGTGAGCGCAGGCTCGGCCAGTGCCAGGGGCACCGCCGTCGTGCGAGACGATCCCCGTGTGACGATGACCGACGCCGATCGCGCGGCCCGGTGGGCCGTGCTCAACCAGCTGATGCCCAAGGCGGGACCGCTCGTGACCGCCCAGCGAACGATCACCGAGCTGCGGACCACCGTGGCTTCGCGTCTCGAGGCGTGGAAGCGGCCGGGTCCGGGTCGGCCACCCGAGAACGTGCAGAAGGCCGGCGAGGCGCTGCTCCAGAAGATCGACGCCATCTATGCCAGCTTCGCGACGCCGCCATCGGAGGCGCTGGGCCTGGGAGACGCCGGGCCGCCGCTCGTCGAGCGGCCCACGCCGTATCCGAATCGGATGCTGATGCTCTATGGACAGGTGGCCAACTACAGCGGGCCGCCAACGGCGTGGCAGCGTGAGGAGGCGACGCTACTCGCGGCCAAGGCCGACGAACTCGTCGCCGCGGTGCAGGGCCTGGTGCAGACGGACCTTGCGGCGCTCAACAGGCTGATGAACGAGTCGGGCGTTCCACACATCAGCCCGCCGGTGATTGGCGGCGGACGCCCGAGGCGCTGACCGCAGCGACCACCTCGGCGACCGCGCGGCGGTAGCGGACCCCGCGCTCGGTCGGGAAGCGGCGCAGCCCCTCGGCTCGCAGCCGGGGGGCGTGATGTCGCTCGTAGGCGGCGAAGTCCTCGCGCGTGGCGAAGTGGTATCGCGCCTCGCCGCGGTAGACGGTGCGCCCACCGCTCGAGACGCTGTCGAGGGCGATAGCCTCGGCGTCTGTCGCCCCCGACGCGCAGACATCCGCGAGGTGGCCGTTCTTGAGCCAGTCGAGCCACTGCTTCAGCAACTCCGCATCGTCGAACTCGGCGACGACGGTGTACGCGATCATTGCGACGGCCCCGCACCCTCCAAGTGGCTGAGAAACGCGCGGTCCTGCCCCTCGATGTGCTTCGTGAGCCAGGTTCGAACCGACTCGATGAAGGCGAGCGTCGGCCGGGAGTGCCCGGCGTCCACGCGATCCTGGAGCGCCTGTGCCTGTTCGAGCAGGTGATCGTGCTCGAGCGCGTGCGCCTCGTAGCCCGGATAGGCCGTCAGCCGCATCAGCATCTGCTCCGACATGAAGTGCACGGTGGTGTGTTCGATGAGTTGCGTCAGGATCTCGTTGATGCGGTTGGGGCCAAGGTCGCGTCGAACCGCGTCTTCGAGGGCACCGAGCAAGGCCATCTCGACCCGGTGTTCGGCCTCGACTGTCGAGCGACCCTCCGCTTGGGCGAGCACCCAGCCGGACTGTTCCTCAGGGAACTGGGGCGATTCGGGCATAGGAGCGCCAGAGACTCCCAGCATTCTACGAGATTCGCGCAGCAAGGTCGATGCCGGCAGCGCCACGGCGCTGCGACCTGACGCGCACACGCCCGGGCGCACACGCGCTTACAGATTCCGGCCTCCGCTGCCGAGAAGGGAGGCCCTGCGGGGCCAGGCACTGGCTCAAATGGCCGCCGTTGATTACAATAGGCGGCACCTCGGCCATGTCAGATTCGTGCGAGTTCAACCCTGATGATCTGGTCGTCACCTTCGACCGCGTGTTCCCTGCGGACGCGGAGGAGATTGACGGCGTGGTCGAGTCGGTGATGTCGACCGTGGGCCGGATGGGATGTGCCGACGGACGTGAGCACGACATCGAGCTCGCCCTTCGCGAGGCCCTGGCCAACGCCATCAGGCACGGGTGCAAGAACGATCCCTCGAAGCAGGTGCAGTGCATGGTGGCGTGTGACCAGCAGCGGGGGATACTCGTCGTCGTGCGGGACAGCGGTGAGGGCTTCGACCCCGCCGCCGTGCCCAGCCCGCTCGTCGGCGAGAACGTCTTTCGCCATCATGGCCGCGGCATCTACCTGATCAACCAGTTGATGGACGAGGTCAGGTTCGAAAAAGGGGGGACCGAGATCCACATGCGCAAGCGTGGGCCCCTGGCGCCCCTGTCCGACGACCAATCCTGACTGACGCCGCCCCGCGCAGGCCGGCCACCTCGGCCGCGAACGCCGACCCGCTCATCCTCGTCTCAGGTGTGAGGGTGCCGCCATGAGTCTCCGGTCCAAGCTGATCACTGCCTTCCTGCTGATGGCCGTGGTGCCGCTGGCGCTGGTGACCGTGGCGTCGTACCGGACCTCGGTGCGGGCATTCCGCCACGCGGTCGAAGCAGAGGCCGCCAGCCTGGCCGGCGACATGGGCCAGCGCATGGAGGTCGTGACCAGCGAGATCGGCCGGCGGGTCGAGCGGGTCTGGGATGCGCCTGGATCCGACGAGTGGAGCATTGCCCAGGCCAGCGAGCACGTGGCCGCCCGGATTCCTGAGGGCCTGGCCGAGGCCCTCGGAGAGACCGCGCTGCTGCTCGAACGGGTCGAGGTGGTGCCGGTCGCCCCTGCCGCAAACGGGACGACCCGCGAGCACCGGTCATTCATTCTGAAAGGACACGTACCGCCGCCCCCGCCGCCCCCTGCCCCCGAGCCTGAACATGCCGCCCCCGCCGTACCGCCGCCCCCGCCGCCCAAAGTGGCCGTGGTGGCAGCGCCCGCCGCGTCGCGTGGCGAGGCGGTCGTCGTGGATCTCACCGGGGTGATGGAGGAACTGAAGCGCGAGATCGCCGGGCCAGCCGGCGATCCGCAGCGTGCGGCCGCCGCCGCGTGGGTGGACGTCGTCGGGCGTCAGGTCGTCACCGGCCTCGAACTGGGGCGGCGCTCGGCTGCTGCGGGGCTGCGCCTGGGCGCCGAAGAGCTGGCGCGCCAGGCCGAGCGGCACCAGTGGACGGTCGAGCGGAAGCGGGCCCTCATGCAGCGGGGCGAGATCGACGTGCCCGTCGAGCGCGAAGGCCGCGTCGTGGGCAAGGTCAATGCCCGCGTAGACCTCGAGCGCATGCTGGGCACCGTGCTCGCCTTGTCGCGGCGCGAGGCGGGCGAGGTGCCGTTCGCGATCGACGCGCAGCGCCGCGTGCACACGGCACGCGACAGCGACCGGGCCACGCTCGAGAACATCGGCGTGATGAGCGACGCGAAGGCGGGCAGCCTGCCGGAGGTCCGCTCGGACGACGACTGGATCGTCGTGACGAGGGCCGATTCGAGCGGCGTCGTGTTCGGGCTGGCGCGACCGGTGGCCGATTCGCTCGGCGAGATCCGGCGCACCTCCGTGCGCAACCTCGGCTTCGGCCTGGCGCTGATCGGCCTGGCGCTCATCGGGATCATTCCCGTGTCGCGTGGCATGACGCGCAACCTGTCAGTGCTGACTGACGGAGCCAACCAGTTGGCCCGGGGCGACCTCAGCGTCCGCGTTCCGGTGAAGTCCTCCGACGAGTTCGGTCACCTCGCCAGGTCGTTCAACCAGATGGCCGCAGGCCTGGAGTCGCATCAGAAACTGGTGGTCGAGCAGGAACGGCTGCACCGTGAGCTCGAGCTCTGCCGCCGGATCCAGACTGAAATGCTGCCGCGGACCCGCCTGCGGCTCGGGCTGGCCGAGATCAAGGGCATCTCGATTCCCGCGCGCGAGGTGGGCGGCGACTTCTTCAACTACTTCGTCTTGCCCGACGGCAGCCTGGCGCTCGTCGTGGGCGACGTGTCGGGCAAGGGCGTGAGTGCGGCGCTGCTCATGGCAAACATCCAGGCCACGCTGCGCGCCCGCATGCCGCTCGAAAACGACCTCGCGCGGCTGGTAGAGACGATCGACCACGAAGTGGACGAGAACACACCAGGTGGCGTGTTTGTCACCCTGTTCGTGGGGATTCTCGACACCGAGCGCCGCGTGTTGCGGTACATCAACGCGGGTCACAACCCGCAGTTCGTCCTGCGGGCCAGCGGAAGCATCGAACGGTTGTCGTCGGCTGGCCTGCCCGTGGGCCTCTATCCGGGCCAGGGCTACGCGGAGAGCGAAGTCGCCCTGGGCGATGCCGATCTGCTCTTCTTCTACACGGACGGCATGGTCGAGACCGAGAACGAGCGCGGCGACATGTTCAGCATCGACCGTCTGGAGGCGCTGCTGGTCGCCGAGCACCAGGCTGGCGTCGACGACTTGCTCGACCGCCTCGAACGCGTGGTGCGGGAGTTCAGGGGAACGGCCGAGCCTTTCGACGATGCCACCATGATGGCGCTGCGCCTCGACCGTGGACCAGCCCTCTCGTCGCCTCAGGTCCCCCTGGAACCGTAGAAGCGGTTTCACAACCCGGACGGGTCCTGTCCGCGAGGCTGTGAAGCCGGTTCCAGAACGATCCGGCTGCACGGGTTAGGGTTAAGCTGTCCCGATGCGTGCCGTCGAGTTTGGTCCGGTCCCGCTGTCCGAGCGCACGCAGTCGGCCTTCGACCTCTTCCTGATTTTCGCCGGCGCGAACATCGTCGCCACGACGCTCCAGGTTGGTGCAGCGCTGGCGCCCGACTATCCCCCGCGGCTGGCCATGGCCCTCATCGTTGCGGGGACCGTGCTGGGATCGGCCCTCGTGGCGGTGTTGGCGCCCATTGGACCGAGGCTTGGCGTGCCCTCGGTCGTCGCGGCCCGGGCGGTGCTCGGCCTGCGAGGGGCGGCCGCGGTCGCGCTGCTCCTCTACCTGACCAACTTCGCCTGGATCGCCATCAACAACCAGATCGCGGCCTCGGTCAGTGCCCAGGCGGTCGGCCACCCCGGTGCCGCCAGGCTGTTGAACGGGTTGCTCGGCGTGATGGCCACTGCCATCGTCGCGGGAGGTCCTCGGGCCGTGGGCCGTGCCGACCGCGTCGCCGTGCCCGTGATGCTGCTTGTGGGTGTGCTGTTGACGGCTGCGCTGATCACGAGGGTTCCCACGCCCGGCGGGAGCGTTGGGCCAGCTTCGGCCCCGCTGCTCCGCGGGCTCGACGTCGTGATCGGGTACCAGGTGTCGTGGATCCTCATGTTCGCCGACTACTCGCGGTACACCCGGTCGGCCAGGCGCGGGGCCGTGGCGGTGTTTCTCGGGCTGGCCGTGATGAGCGCCTGGTTCATTCCCATCGGTTTCTACGCGGCGCGCGCGGCGGGATCGAGTGATCCGGGCGCGATGCTGGCCGCGACGGGCATTGGTTGGTGGGGAGCCCTGCTCGTGACGTTGGCGACAGTCACCACCAACTTCGTCAACATCTACCTGTCGTCGCTTGCGCTGAAGAGCCTGTGGCCCAGGGTGGGCGACCAGTTTGCCGTGTGGTCCATCGGCCTGGCCGGCACGGCGCTCGGCTTGTCCTCAAATGCGTGGCTGGGTCGCTATGCCGACCTGATGCTGGTGTTGGGTGCCTTGCTCGTGCCGGTGGGTGGCATTCTGCTCGCGCACTACTTCCTGCTGGATCGCTCAACGAGGGTGGACGATCTCTACGACTCTTCAGGCCCGTACGCCCGCCGGGGCGGATTCTCGACCGCGGGCGTCACGGCCTGGGTCGTGGGCAGCGCCACGTACTTCGTGGCCAGCCCGATAGGGTCCACGCTGCCGGCTCTGCTGGCTGCCGTGGTGACCTATGCCGCGCTCGCACGTCGTGCCTGAGCCCGACTCGTCGACGCACGCTGGGGCCACGATGGGCGTGGCGTTCACGGCCGATCGCGGCGACGCCGGTGTGCGGGTCGACTTGGCGGTGTTGAGGCATCTCCCCCCGTCGAGGGTGCGATCGCGGACCCGGGTTCAGCGCCTGGTCGCCGGCGGCGCGATCGAGGTCAACGGGCGAGTCGTGCGGCGCGCGTCGACGCGCCTCGCGCCGGGTGATCACGTCCTGGTTGCCTGGCCGGACGCGCACGCCCGGCAGGCGCCGGTGCCGCAGGCCATCAGGTTGGCGGTGCTCTTCGAGGATGAGTGGCTGATTGCCGTGAACAAGCCGCCCGGGCTCATCGTGCACCCGTCGTACAAGCACCCGGATCACACGCTGATCAACGCGCTCGTATGGCACGCGCGGATGGCCGACCCTGCGAGCGAGGCGCCCCGGTTGCTGCATCGCCTCGACAAGTGGACGTCGGGAGTGGTCGTGGCGGCGAGGAGTGGCTCGAGCTATGGCCCCCTGCTGACCGCGATGCGCGCGGCCGACGCTGAGAAGGCCTACCTGGCCGTGACCTACCGCGGACCTCGCCGACGTACCGGTGCGATCCGGTTCGCACTGGGGCGCGATGCTCACGACCGACGCCGGGTCGTGGCGTCGACAGGTGACGGGCGTGAGAGCCTCACGCGGTATGAGTGCGTGGCGCGAACCGCTGGAGCCAGACGAGGGCTGTCGTTGCTGCAGTGTCGCCTCGTCACCGGGCGGATGCACCAGATTCGAGTGCACCTGTCGGCCAGTGGCTGGCCGATCGTCGGCGATCCGTTCTACGGCAGCCGCGGCTGGGAGCGCATTCGCGATCCCCACCTGGCGGAGGTGACGCGACAATTCCCACGGCAAGCCCTGCACGCCTGGCGAGTGCGCTTCACGCACCCGTTCACGGGCGAACGACTCTCGATCGTGGCCGGTGTACCCGACGACCTGGGGGCCTTGCTCGACGCGGGCGGGTTCGACCCGCGGCTCACCGACGCCTGATTCGTCGGTCATCGGCCGCGCTCAGTGCATGTCGATTGGCGGCGCGGACGCGGTACCCGCGCTGGGCATCCAGCGGGGGGTCGAGGCGCGGTAGGCTGCGTACTCGTCCCCGAACTGACGTCGAAGACGAGGCTCCTCGTAGAGCACGACGAAGGCGTGGAAGGCGGCGAAGCACGCCACCGTGTAGATCGCCAGTGAGGGGGCCGCGAAGTACAGCGCCTCGCCAGCCAGGAGCAGGGTGACGCCGATGTACATCGGGTTTCTCATCGACCGATAGGGGCCGGTCACGACAAGGTGTCGCGGAGGGTCCACGGGCGCAGGGGTACCACCGCCCACGAAAGCGAACGTGGCGAGCGCCGACGCGTAGAGTGAGGCTCCGGCGAGCACGGCAACCAGCCCTCCGGCGCTCAGGAGCCACGGCACCGCACCGTCACTCGTGGGCCAGCGCTCGAGGATCCTCCGAGGGACCAGTACGGCCACGGCGCCGGGCACGATGATGGTGAACACCAGGTTCTTGACGAGTAGCCTCACGGCAGCGCCCGGTCAGGACGCGATCGTATACGAGAGGCCGGCCGGTTGCTCAGGCTCGCAGGCTGTCAGTCGCATATCATGAAACGCGCCATGACACGTCGAGCCCCTGCGTTCCAGGTCCTGTGCGTTGCGGGTGTCATCGCCCTCAGCGCCACCGGGGCTGGCCGCGCGACGCCACCCGCCGCCCTGACAGTCCACCAGGACGTTCCAGGGGATAGGGGAACCTTCGAGCAGTGGATTGCGGATGTTCGTTCCGTGGCCCTCGCGCGCGGCATCAGGGCCGAGACGATCGACGCGGCGCTCACGGGTCTGGAGCCCCTGCCAGTGGTCGTCGAGCGAGACCGGACCCAGGCAGAGGTCAGGTTCGACCTGGATCGGTACCTGAAGCGCCGCCTGACGCGCAAGATGCTGCGCACAGCCAGCGACCAGATGCGCCAGCACCGCGCGCTTCTTGAGCGGACCTTCGCGGCCTACGGGGTGGAGCCGCACATCCTCGTCGCGATCTGGGGACTGGAATCGAACTTCGGTCGGTTCGCCGGCGTGCGACCCACCGTGGCTGCCCTGGCGACGCTTGGGTGGGAGGGCCGACGCGAGACGTTCTTTCGCGAGGAGTTGATTGCCGCGCTGCGCATTCTCGATGCCGGCGACATCTCGCCCTCTGCCATGAAAGGGTCGTGGGCGGGCGCCATGGGCCAGCCACAGTTCATGCCATCGAGTTACTTGCAGTACGCGCAGGACTTCGACGGTGACGGCCGCCGCGACATCTGGGCGTCACTGCCGGACGTGTTCGCGTCGATTTCAAAGTACCTGGTGGATCGTGGGTGGGTGAAAGGCGAGCGGTGGGGACGCGAGGTCAAGGTGTCGACTGCGGCCGCCAGGCGGATCGTGCAGAGCGTGCCGTCGCGCGACTCGAGCTGTAACGCGGCACGGCAGGCTCGCGGCCCGCTCCCCATCCAGCGCTGGAGGGAGCTGGGTGTCGTGCTGCCTGGGGGCGGGGCCCTGCCGCGGAGCGACATGCAGGCATCGCTCTTCCAGGCCGGTCGCCGCAGCTTCCTGCTGTACCGAAACTACGACGCGATCCTCGCCTACAACTGCGCGAATACCTACGCGCTCAGCGTGGGGCTGTTGGCCGATCGGACGGCGGCCGCACGTCGACGGTGACCTCGGCAACCCCGAACCCTCGCTCGCCCTCGCGCGCGTAGCGCACGTCGCGCATCAGTACGTGAACGCCGGTGGCGGTCTCCGCCACGTCGAACGACGGATAGCGCATCCACGTGCGAAAGCCCCGAACCTCTGGATTCGAGAGAGCCACGGCCACCGCCGGGTGGTCGTCGCCTCGCCGGAGGGGGGATCCGCCCGCGCTGATCTCGCCGTTCCGCAGATCGACGACCAGGAACTCGTAGCGATCGGCCAAGCCGACAATCACGTCGCGGCGCCAGGGATCGAGCGGCAGGGGACCCGCCATGAGCGTGACCGGGACGACGTCGCGGGCAGCCAGCCAGGCGCGAGCCCGCTCTCGCGCCACGACCGATCCGCTTCGCATGGCCGCGATGTACACCAACAGGGCGCTCAACCCGACGAGAGCGAGCGTCGGAGCATGGCGTTCGGTGTCCAGCCTCGTCCGAGCCACGACGATCGCTGACACGCACGCGACCCAAACGATCCTGGCCGTCCACGATCCGAACGGGCTCGAGATCACGAACGCCGTGGTCAGCAGGGCGAGCGCGCTCCACGCCCATGTCTGCGCGCGCCCGCCGCGGGCCGCCACGGCTGCCCCGACGCCTGCCAGCAGCCAGAACCACGGATCGACGATGAAGAGCGTGTCGCCGTAGAACCAGCGGCCGTCGAACGGCATCAGGAGGCGAACGCCGTAGGTGTTGAGCAAGTCGAGGGCCGGATGACTCCAGACCGCGAGGAACGCGAGCAGGAGCAAGGGGACGCCGCGAACGGCAGGCACGCCTCCAGCCCCGCGCCGCGATGGGCTCCGGCCGAGCAGGACCATGGCTCCCGCCAGCAGGAACGGCAGCACGAACAGGGCTGCCACGCCATGGGTCCAGCCTCGGCGAACCAGGAGCGCCGTGTCCGAACCAGCCAGGTAGGCGACCGCGTCGAGGTCGGGCAGGTTGGCCCCGATGACGAGCGTGGCGGCCCCGAAGCGGCTCAGGCGCTTGAGCCCCGTGGCCGCGAGGGACGCGCCGACCAGCGTGTGGGCGACAGGATCCATCGGCGCGGGGTCAGTCGGCGTTGAGGAGGACCACCATGACGATGAGGAGGATCGCGATGACGACGAGGGCGATCTTCCAGACGCTCTTCGGGTAGTCTCCGGCGATCTTGCCAGTGCACCCGTTGACGGCCACCTGGTAGGCCTTTGCTCCGTAGGTGTAGGAGAGAAACCAGACAGGCACCAGCACGTGCTTGAACGTGGGCCTCGAGAACTCAGGGTGGATGCTGAGGTTACGGTACGTGTCGCCAGGCACCTGCGCGCCGCACATCTCGGTGAGTTTCTGGCGCATCGCTTCCCGCGACATGTTCGCTGCCTCGACGAGCACCACCTGGTAGTGCTCGACGACGTGCCCCGAGAGGTAGCCGGTATCGTAGGGCACGAGCTCTGGTGTCGGGAACGGTTCGATCTGCCTGACGAGGTCCGTGCGCATGCCTCGCGTCCCAGGCACGGGCTCGTCGTCGAAGAAATGGTCGACGACTCCCGACGCCCATTCCCACCGGACCTTGCGCACCTGTCGGACCTGGGGGCGGCCACGACCGTCACGGACCTCCTCGCGCACGTAGTAGTAGTGGCCCGCCTCGGCCTCCCAGGGGCAGTGCACTTGCGCGTCGAAGGTCCAGTAGGGAACGTACAGGCTGCGTACCGTGTCGACCAGAGCACGGCGCTTGAGATTGCCCGGCGCGAACCACTTGCTGCCGAACCAGCGCCGGATGTCGTCGCGGACACGGCCGGCGCCGATCTTGAAAGGCAACAGGCTCTGCGGCGTGATCGGGGCCTTGATCTCCTCGTAGGGCACGAGCGCCGGCGAACCGCAGAACTCGCAGTTCTGGCCCACGCGTTCGGCGGGGAACACCATCACCGCCTTGCAGCTCTGACACTGCACGCTGCGGCTCTCGAGGTGCCACCCGCGCAGCTCCTCGGGCAGGTCGCGGAGGGCCGTGACGAGATCAATCTCCTGGATCTTCCCGGTGTCCTTGTCGAACACGTAAGGCGACTCGGTGCCGCAGAACGGGCACACGAGGCGCTGACTGGCCGGGTTCCACTCGGCCTGGGCGCCGCACGCGGGACACGCGTGCTTCTCACGGGCGACGACGTCGGTCATCGTTCAAAGAGGCGTGTGTCCAGCGGGCTGGTGGCGCGGCTGAACCTCGAGGCCTCGGCAAGGCTCCCGGTCAGCTGGCCAGGTAGGCATCGAGCGCACCGCGCGTCACGCGCCACGTCGATCCGATCTTCTTGCCTTTGAGATCGCCCGACTCGAGCACCGCGGTGACATCGGCCTCCGAGACACCCAGTGCCTGAGCGACATCGGCGACCGACAGCAGCGCTGCTGCCTCCGCGGGCGGGGGGCTGGCAGTCTTGCCAGGGCCGGCCGCGGCCGGCGCGCCCGCCATCATGCCGCTCTGCTGCATCATCTGCTGCGCAATGGCGAAGCCGACGGCGAGTTCCGTCGCCGTGCCGGCCGACCCGGTGCCGCCGGTCTCCATGCCCTTGGCCATCTGGTACTTGACGAAGTCGTTGAGGTTGCCAATCGTCGCCATGCTCGAGCGCTTGTCGATGGCCTGCTCGACCTCGGGCGGCACCGACACGTTCTCGACGATGAAGCTGGCGATATAGAGGCCGTACTTCGCCCCGACGACGGGGTTGACGAGGGGCAGCAGCGCATCGCCGAGCTCGCCGTAGCGGGTGGCCACGTCGAACACGGGGATCTTCGCCGATGCGAGCGCGTCGCTGAACACGCTGACCAGGCGCGACCGCATGGTGTCGGCGAACTCGTCGAGCCGGAAGTTCTGGTCCGAGCCGGCGACTTCCTTCAGGAAGAGCTTCGCATCGACCACCTTGACATCGTAGGTGCCGAACGCGCGCGCGCGGACAACACCGAGGTCGTCATCGCGCAGCATGATCGGATTGGCCGTGCCCCACTTGTTCCCCGTGAACAGCCGGGTGTTGATGTAGTAGAGGTCGGCCTTGAACGGCGAGTTGAACCCGTACTTCCATGACTTCAGGCGCGTCAGGACGGGGATGTTGTCGGTGGTGAGCGTGTGTTTGCCCGGTCCGAAGGTGTCGCCGAACTCGCCGAGGTACAGGAACTGCGCGACCTGGGACTCGCGCACGATCAGCTGGCAGCCGTTCTTGATCGCCTTGTCCTCGTCGGGGAACCGCCAGGAGAGCGTGTCGCGCGAGTCATCGGTCCACTCGATGATCTCGATCAGTTCGCCCTTGATGAAGTCGAGAATGCCCATGGTGTAAACAACTCCTCTGCTGACCCCTTTCCAGGAAGGGGTCGGCGCTCTGCAAGCCTTCCGCTTTGGCCAGCGCTAGTCGTTGAGGACGAAGGTGACCTTGAGGTCGACCCGGTACTCCTTGATCTTGCCCTTCTCGACCTCGACCTTCATGCCCGACACCCACGCCCCGCGGACGTTCTTGAGGGTCTTGTTGGCCCGAACGATGCCCGACTTGACGGCGTCGTCGAAGCTCTTGTCCGACGAGGAGATGATCTCGGTGACGCGTGCAACGGCCATGTGTCCTCCTGCGTGTGCTGATGACTCAGTGGTCCAGAGGCGCCGCGTTGCCGCTGGGCGTGGAAGGCCGGCGGGTCTTCCACCGGCCGACCAGCGCAGTCAACAGCAGCAGGCCGAGCTCGTCGGCCAGCGGCACCACGTCGGGCACGACGAAGTCCACCAGGGTGAGTGCCGCGAGGAGCACGAACAGCGTCGGGTACCTCAGGTCGAGACGCTCAATAAGACGGCCGACGAACGGGATCGTGACGCGCGACGAGCTCGCCATGGGGTCGGGGGCACCCGCTAGTCTAGTGCAGAAGGCGCACCCGCGTCACGCCGGTGCGCCTCAGGCCGTGTGCTTGATCATGATGACCTCGTTGCCGCGCTCGTTGTAGACGAGTTCGTCGACGATTTGCTTCACGAGGAGCATCCCGAACCCACCTGGACGTCGGCCCTCCTCCGCCCGCCTGATGGCCGATGCCAGGACGTCGTCTGCCAGGCTCGTCTTGGCGGCGTGGGCCAGATCCTCCCGATCGAAGCCCGACCCGGGGTCGCGGAAGTGGTACACGATGGCCCGCGCGGTGTGAGCGGCCGTGACCTCGACGACCTTCTCCGGGTTGAACGCGGCGCCGTGCTCCATGGCGTTGATGAGCATCTCGCGAAACGCGGTCATCAGCAGATCGCGGTCGCCGCCAGGCACGTCCGACTGGTACTCGGTCATGAAGCGGACGAGGCGCTCGGCGGTGAGGAGGCGGCAACTGACGCGCAGCGTCACCCAGTGCGGGAGGCCAGACACCACCTCGATCCCGTCCGTCCAGTGATCGTCGGCGATCGCGGCGGCCACCATCTCAGCCACCTCGGCGAGATCGATCGGCGAGGAGAAACACGCGAACACGCTCGTCTTGAGCGCCTCGATGACGTCTTCGGGCGAGGTGGCGGGTGCCAGCACGATCAGGCGGACACCTGGGCGGATCGCTCTGATCTCTCGCGCCAGCGCGAGGTCCTCGGCGACCGGCGTGGCCGGGTCGGTCAGCACGACGTCTACCGCGCGCTGCCGAAGCAGACGCACGGCCTCGACGCCCCCGGCGCAGGTGAGGATCTCGAGGCCGGGCAGCTTGTGATGCTTGTGCAGCGTGTCGAGCAGTTGGTCCGTCGGATGGATGCAGAGGGCTCTGTGCATGGGTGAACCTCTGGTGCGGAGTCTACGGGGCTCAGGCGCCGCGGTTCCTGCCGCGTCCAGGGTCGATGACTTCAGGGTCGAGGAGTGCGATGACCTCCCGGGTCCGGCCTGGCCACCAGGCCGAGCCGAAGTCATGCGCCAGGATGCGGCGGACGATCGCGACAGGCTGGTGGGCGATGAGGCGGCTGAATCGCGCGCACTCGTCGGCGAGAGCGTGCCGCTCGTCGCGCGAGGCGTCAGCGAGGAAGACCTGGCGCGCCGCCTCGGCCGACCCGTACTCGGCCACGCACTCCTCGTGGAGGTAGGCGTGAAGGAACTCGGCGAGGACGGGGAAGTCGAGCCGACTCACGACCGGCGCGGCGCGCCGACTCGACGCTGTCCGCTGCGCACTCATCGTCAGGCCTCCGGAGACGAGGTCAACACGAGAAGATCGCGTGGCGGCCGACATGACGCGGACCGGAAGGCCGATTGTATCTCACCTGGCAACCACGCACGCGAGGCGCTCGTGGATGGCGGGTGGGCACCGTACACAACGCGCCCCGGGCGTCGGGCCCGGGGCGCCAGGGGTGTGGAAGCAGCGAGGAGGACGCCGAGTGGACGTGACTCAGGCGGCGCGACGAGCCAGATTGAGCGTCGCGGTCCGCGGCGCCTCAGCTCGGCGCTCTGCGTGACGGCCGATCTCGATGCCGGGCGTGGCCCGGCCGCACTTCATGCACTCGAGATACAGCCGATGCGGCTCGTGGCGCGACGTCCACTCGTGCGTGCAGAACAGGGCAACCGCGGCGTTCGCGATTCTCGTGAAGTTCGACACCTTCGTACTCCTTTGTTCCTAC
>JAFNAJ010000225.1 GCA_017860085.1 Acidobacteriota bacterium
CACCACTTCACCCGTCTCGGCGCACACGATCAGGGCGCCGAAGGGCACACGGGGACAGTTGGCCGTCAGTGCAATGGCCCGTCTCATGAAGCGTTCGTGGTCGAGGGATGCCATCAGCGGGCGATCTCCACGGCGCCGACGACGAGCACGTCTACTGTCTGTCCAGACTCCTGCGTCACAAGCAGTCATCCTACTCGACGAGGGCCACGAGGGCCGTTCGAGCGGCACTCGTGGCTCGCTCCGCCCGTGGATGGCGGGCTTCCCACCGTTCTCCTGGCACGGGGTGATTCGGGTGAGTCGCGCGATGGTGGTTTTCCTGCTGGCCGAGAGCGCGCCCATCGTGACCTGGGCCTGTTATGCATCGATCATCGTGTCTTCCACGCTGTTCCTGTTCTACGGCATCGCGTGCCTGTTCGACCGCGTGGCTAGACGCTGTCGATGACCATGGGATTCGGCGTCAGGCGCGACGCGAGTCGCCCGACGCCGGAAGCCCGGCCGACCAGCCAGCGACCGAACGAAGTGAGGGAGTTGGCTGGGTGTTAGGGACGATTTTCGAACCTGGGTGATGGCAAACGCCGCCTGACAGGAACCCTGGGAAGATCGCGTCACGCCTCAGTGGAAGCAGCGACGAGGCGCCGCTTGAGGCGACCTGCACGCTCGTTCACCCTCCGAGGTTGTCGACGACCGTGGCCGCGAAGCAGGCCGGGCAGGCCACCAGCACGGTCCGCTTGATGGCCACCAACGGGTGCCCGTACAAGTCGAGGCGGTCGATTCCGAAAAGCAGGAGTGCCGCGATCACGAGCTTCAGGCCGTACGTGCTGAGCACTCGCTGCAGGAAGACCCTCGGTCGCTGGGCACCTCCGGCCCGTGGTGCAACAGGAACACCAGCTGTCGACCAGGTCCGGCCGGTCACGGATGAACCACTCGCGGCGCTCGTTGAAGCCCGGGAGCCGCTCGAACGTGTCTGCGGGCACCGTCACGGCGCCGAACATCGCGACGAACCCCACCATCGTGCGGGCGCGCAGGGCCAGCGGTTCGTGCCCCTTCGACAGCAGGTGGTCGTAGAAGAACCCGTCCTCCTCGTCCCAGAGCGACTTGACCGGGTCGTGTCGATCCCTTGGGAGGCTGCTTCCGGCAACGGGAACGCTAGCGTCGGGCTTTCCACGCTCGCGACCTGGCCGGTGCTGAGACGTTCGAGCCAGGACATGAGACCCTGGTACATCTTCTCTGGGGAGCGTAGGTGGCCCTCGGGGACGATCCCGTCTACGGCGCAGCGAACGGCGCGCCTCCTTGTGCTGGGCTTCGAGCTCGCGGATCACAGCCTCGATCTTGTCGTCGAGGGCGGCGAGGACCTCGTCGGGGTTCTGTTCCGCGTCGTGAAGAGCCAAGCGGTCGATCGTGAGATCAACGAGTTCATGATCGCTTCACGCTCGCGCCCAGGGTGACGAGAAGCTCGTCCAGTTGCTCGAACGTCTCGCCCGTCCCACTCGTACTCCCTGAGGCGATAGCAGCGTCGAGAGCTTCCTTCGAGGGATAGAGGTCGTGCATGACCAGCAGCGTCTTGCCGCCTTGTTCCTCGAATGTCACCGTGGTGACCTGCCCACCGCCCTCACCTTCTTCGTTCGTCCAGACGAGGCGCGCGTGCGGTGTCACTTCGATGTATCTACCGAAGAACGCCATGGGCTCTGGGAAAGCATCGTGGCGGAACACCAACCGGTACGTGCCCCCAACACGAACATCCGCCTCGCAGGAAATCATGGTCAGGCCAAACGACTTCGGTGCCCACCACCGCTTGAGCAGCTCGGGCTTGGTCCACGCCTCGAAGACGATGTGCGCCGGGCCGTTGAAGGTTCGCGTGACGACAAGCTCGCGGTCGGACTTGCGTTCCGTCGTCGTGGGGTTCTTCATGGGTGTGGGCTCACTGTCTCTTCTTGCGTCCATCGACCGTCTCCTTCCGTTTCAATTCCTCGACGACCTTGTCCAGCTCGTCGAAGCGTGCGTCCCAGAGCTGGCGGTACCGCTCGATCCATGCCGCCTCTTCCTCCAGCCGGCGCAGGCCGAGCTTGCAGGTCCGCACGCGCCCGACCTTCTCCGTGGTGACGAGCCCCGCCTGCTCCAAGACGCCGACGTGCTTCTTCATGCCTGTTAGGGTCATGTGGAACTTCTCGGCAAGGTCCGTGATCGAAGCGTCTGTACGCCCGAGGTGCTCCAGAACGCCGCGTCGGGTGGCGTCCGAGAGCGCGGCGAACGAGGCATCGAAGCCAATCCAGGTATACTGAACCATATGGTTCAGTATATAGTACACGGATTAGCGGCATGCAAGGGGAGGCTGAGCGCGCCCTGCGTTGCCGGCCGCCTTCGACTCGGCGATCCCCAGGCCCTAAGAGTTCTGGAGTGAAATCACCCTGTTCTGTAAGTGATTGAAAACAGAGGCGACATTCTGTGGCTGGGAGGCAGGGACGATTTCCGCAACTGGCTCTGCCGCGCGTGATCCCGACCACGTTCCAACCTGTTGTCAGACAAGTCGTGGCACCACGACGACGTTTGGCGTAACTAAGACGCATCTGGCAAAACCCAGTCATCCTATAATCCTGAGCACCTTTCCATGGGTCTGGCGCCAGGAACGCGGCTCGGTCCGTACGAGATTCTTTCCGCCCTCGGTGCCGGCGGCATGGGTGAGGTTTGGAAGGCGCGAGACACGCGTCTCAATCGGCTGGTCGCCATCAAGACGAGTCTGAGCCCGTTCAGCGAGCGCTTCGAACGTGAGGCCCGGGCCATCGCGGCGGTGAACCATCGTCATGTTTGTTCGCTGTACGACGTCGGCCCTGACTACCTCGTCATGGAGTACGTCGAGGGCGAGTGCCTGCACGGACCCGTGCCGCTCGCTCAGGCGCTCGAACTGGCCGAGCAGATCCTGGACGCGCTCGATGCCGCGCACGAAAAGGGCATCGTCCACCGCGACTTGAAGCCCGGCAACATCCTGCTCACCAAGAGCGGCGTGAAGGTTCTCGATTTCGGACTCGCGAAGATCAAGCACGCTCCTGCTGTCGACAGCCCCGGCCTCGTGGAAACCCAGGCCGTCTCTCTGACGGCGGAGGGCTCCATCTTGGGCACGCTGCCGTACATGTCGCCGGAGCAGGTCGAGGGCCGTGACGCTGACGCGCGCAGCGACATCTTCGCCTTCGGCGTCGTGCTTTACGAGTTGATCGCCGGCACCCGACCTTTCACGGGCAAGACGCAAGCCAACCTCGCGGCGTCGATCCTCAAAGAAGAGCCGCGACCTCTGTTCGAGATGCAGCCGCGAACTCCGCGCGGTATCGCAGAAGTGGTGCGGATCTGCCTCGAGAAGGATCCTGAGAAACGCTGGCAATCGGCGCGCGACGTGAAGCACGCACTGAGGTGGACGGCCGCGCAGCCTCCGCCGTCGATCCCCTCGCGATCGGTTCGGGTGTGGCAAGGGTTGGCCGTGTTGATGGCGGCAATCGCGTTAGGGATTGGTGCCTGGGTGTTTCAGCCCACGGCGCCGGGCTCGCCCGGCCGGTTCGAGGCGCCCGTGCCGGACAATGTGACTTTGTACGATGACGTGTCAGTATCCCCGGACGGCCGCAAGCTGGTGTTCGCGGCGGCCGCTCAAGGCGGGTTATGGTTGCGCGATCTCGGTGCACTCGACTGGCGGCGCCTGCCGGGTACGGAGGGTGCCTCGACTCCTTTCTGGTCCCCCGACAGTCGGTACGTGGCCTTCATCGTCGACGACACACTCAGGAGAATTGACACAACCGGCGGTCCACCGGACACGGTGGCCAGTCTTCCCACCGCCGCGCCCCGATCAGGCACCTGGAATCGTCATGGCGACATCGTGCTGGGGAGTTGGGGCGGCGGATCGGGTGGCCCGATGTGGCGAGTATCCGCGGCAGGGGGCGCGGCGACGCCGGTGACGCAGGTCGACCTATCCAAGGGAGAGTTCGTTCACACGTGGCCCACGTTTCTCCCCGACGGCAAGTTCTTTCTATACTTCCGCTCCGGGCCGCCGGACGTAGAGGGCATGTACGTGGGGTCTCTCGACGTCGACGCCGGGAACCAGTCGCGTCAGCGGGTATTGGCCACAAGTGTGCCAGCGGTCTTCGCGAATGGCCACCTGTTCTTTCCGCGCGCCGGCACGCTGATGGCACAACCATTCGACGCTCGCCGCCTGGAGCTCCAGGGCGCGCCGGTGCCCGTGGCCCAAGACGTAGAGATCACGTGGTACTTCACCGGAGTGTTTTCGGTGTCCGACGAAGGTGTTTTCGTCTATCGGACCGCATCGGCGCCTGGCACCTTCCAGCTCACGTGGGTTGACCGGCAGGGGAAGACCCTCGGCACGTTCGGGCCGCCAGGGACGGACAGGCGGGTTGTGGTGTCGCCGGATGGCGGCCGCGCAGTCGTGAAAGATGCTCCGTACAACGTGCCGGGCGACCTCTGGATGCTGGACCTTGCCAGCGGCCGGCGCACGCGTTTTACATTCGACAAGGACGTGTACTCGCCCGCTGTGTGGTCTCCAGACGGCGCCCGTATTGCCTACTCGGCCGGCCGTCTCGGCGACACGATCTACGAGAAAGCCGCCTCCGGACTCGGCGACGAGCAGGTGCTGTTGAAGGAGCCAGGGCTGCGGCATTTCCCGACCAGCTGGTCGCGCGACGGTCGGTTCCTGCTTTATCACACCGAGAACGCTAGGACCACGGGCTATGACCTGTGGGCACTGTCGCTCAGCGACCGCAAGCCACATCTGATGCTCGGTGAGACCTTCAATGAGTGGGCTGGCGTCTTTTCACCCGACATGCGTTGGGTTGCCTACGTATCGCTCGAGAGTGCGGCGGGCGGGGTCTACGTCCGCCCGTTCCGAGTGTCAGGACAGACCGGCCAGCCGTCATTCGGCGAGGGCAAGTGGCAGGTCTCGAAAGACCAGGGCAATTGGCCACAGTGGCGCATCGACCGAGAGCTCATCTTCACCACGGCTCCAATTGGAACGGAGGTTTTTGCCGTGCCAGTGAACACAACCGGTACGGCGTTCGAGAGTGGCGTCCCGCAGCGGCTGCCCTTTCCTCCGAGCACGGGCGTCGGCACGACTCCGCAGTCCACTCCCGACGGCCAGCGCTTCTTGATCGAAGTGCCACTGGATCAACGAGCGGCTCGAACGTCAATCAGCGTGGTGCTCAATTG
>JAFNAJ010000226.1 GCA_017860085.1 Acidobacteriota bacterium
CAGGCAGAACGCGTTTCTCCGGCTCGCTCGCACGTGGCGCTGCGCGGAGGACGAGAGGTGGCGGGCACCAGGCCGACGGGCGGGTACTGACGCGATCCCGTCGGTCAGAGCGGCAGGCACTCTGTCGTGCCGAGGTGTTCGAGGAGAATCGCACGGCCATCATTCGTGCCATCCCCTGACATCCTGGAGATGGTGGAATGCCTGGGCCACGCGGTCCCGCTCGATCTGTGGAACGAGAGGAAAGCTCGCCAGCACCCGCGCCAACTCGTCCCCGGTGAGGCCGTAGCACTGGGCAGCGAGAGCCTGCAGGCGCGCGTGGGTCCCGCCAGTCAGTAAGCGCGACCGGGCGAGCGCCTCTGCGAGTGACGCCAGCTCGACGCCACGAGGGTCGCCGCCTGCGGGCCTCGGCACGGGTAGCCGCTCCATGAGGGAGACGCCGACGTGCGTGGTCACCCACAGGCGCACGAGCCAGTTGGCCACGAAGCTGTTGAGCAGGGCACAGAGCGTCCATTGCGCCTCCATCGGCAGGGGGCTCTTCAGGCAGAGCAGCGTGTGTGTGGAGATGGTGCCGACTGGCAGGACGGCGGCAATCAGGGTGAGCCGGTTCGCCGACGAGGCTACGTCACGATAGGCGAGGCGTGCCCGCCCGTGGCTCCGTGACGCGTCGAATCGCCGGTCTGCCCGCGAGGCGTCGAGCCTGAGGGACGCTGCGCCAAGGTCCACGCTGAACGGTGAGATGTGCTTGCCCTCCACAACGAGGGGGCCGTCGTGGGTCGCCGAGAAGTACCGGCGGTCGTCCGTCGCGTTCAGCTCTCGGCCGAAGCGGGCTGCCCAGCCAGCCGCCGATCCCAGGGTTGGGTGCGTCGCACAGATTCTCTCGAGCACGGCGACGTCTGACCCGTTCCGAACGCAGGGAACGGCAAGCTCGTCACGCGCCACGGTGCGGAGCAGGGTGAGTGATACGCGCACCGGGAATGCATCGGTCCCGCCGCCATGATCCGGCAGCGTGTCGAGCGCCCCTGCGTCTTCCTCGCCGAGTCGCGCGCGGATCGACCGCGTAGGACGGCCCGTCGTGCCTGTGACCAGCGCGAATCGCACGCTGCGGTGAATGGGGAAGATGCCACGACGATTGTCGAGCGCCACGAGCGTGTCGGTATCGCAGCGCTCGAACAGGGTACGTCGCAGGCGCCGGCTGCCCTGATCGACGGCAACTCCCCAAGGCGCGAGGAACCCGAAGCGTCCATTGGCTCTGAGCAACGACAGGCCTCGCTCGACGAAGAGCTGGTAGCGATTGACGTGACCCTCGCCAAGGTCCCGGTAGACGCCCGACTCGCGCGCGAAGCGCTGCAGTCGTTCCACGCGAGCCCGCTCGGCCTCCCGCTCGGCACTGGATCCGGTGTCTGCTCGCACCATGTCCCAGGGGGGGTTGGCCACGACCGCGTCGAATCCGGGACCGACAGCTGCGGCTTGACCGATCGACGTGAAGACCTCGGGGAACTCGAGCAGCCAATGGAAACACCCGACGCTCCTGGCGATGTGCCGGCCGGTGTCGAGCCAGCGCGCCACGGTCCTTGCCGGAAGCGCGGGCTGCTCGCCTCGCAACGCAGCCGAGAGGTCCGGGAACGCGCCAGCCGGCGGGCGATCCGTGTCCGGGGCCCAGAACCAGCTCGCGCACCACAGGTCGGCGATTCGCTTCCACGTGCCGAGCGGACCGGAGTCCCCTTGGATTTCGTCCAGCAACCGTTCCTTGGCGCGCACTGTGTCGGCGCTGTCGTCGGGATCAAGGGCAAGGCGAAGTCGCGCCGGCACGACGGCACCCATGGCTTCGTCCAGCGCCTGCTCATCGAACAGTGGAAGATCCCGCGTCGGTGACCGCCGTGCGCGCGTGAAGCCCGGCGCCTGGCGTGCCACATCAGCGGGCGATGCCCCGACGAGGCTGTTGCCTTCCCGCAGGTGGTGGTCCAGAAAGGTGAGCGGGAGATCGACGGCCAGGGTGGCCAGCCACAGTGACAACCGCGCCAGTTGCACGGCCATGGGGTTGACGTCGACGCCAAACAGGCACCGCTGTGCGACAGTCCGGCGGAATCCGGCACGAGCCGCGGCATCGAGGTCGCCTGGGCGACAATGCCCGGCTCCGACCAGGGCGTGCTCGTACGCCGTGGCCAGGTAGCGGCACGCCGCCACGAGCAGGGCGCCGCTCCCCATCGCGGGATCCAGCACGCGAATCGCGAGGATCTCGTCGGGCGATCGCTCATCGACCAGCGGGTGGAGCGTTCGCCGGACGATGAAGTCGGTGATCGATCGAGGGGTGTAGAACGTGCCCGTCGCCTTGCGGACGCGCGAGCGCAGGTCGGCGCGTGGCTTGCCCGCCGCTGTCGTTTCTGCAGGACGCATCGCGTCCGGCAGGTCGTCGAGGACGCGCTCGTAGATCGCGCCGAGTTGCTCGACGCCGAGATCACCGAAGTCGATCCTGCGCTGCCCGCTCCCGTCCTTGGCTGGCCGAAGCGTCAAGGCGGCGACGACATTGCGGACGATGGTGGGCTCGACCCGCGCGCGCTCACCGAGGGGCGTCCGCCCCGGCGCGAACAAACGACCGTTGAAGGGAGCTACACGCAGCGACTCGACCTGGCATCCCCGGTGCGCCAGGCGGGAGATGCCCTGAAGGGTCTCCCAGAGGCCCACCGGAGGCTCGTCACGAGCGATGGCATCGCGGATGGCCTCGATCGAGTAGCTCTGGCGGTAGACCGGATGCCAGATCGGGACGAGCAAGCGCGCCTCCGCGTACAGGAGGAACAGGATGCGGTAGACGAGGGTGAGCGCCTGTTCTGGCACCGGCGGCGGCGTGCCTCGATCGGTCGAGGCGGCGGGCGCGCCAGGGGCAAGTGCGCGGGCCAGAAGGCCGAGCGCCAAACGGACCCCATGCTGCAACTCGGCCGACACGCCGACGCCGTGGCGCAACGCCGCCGCAACGATCTCGTCGAGTAGTGCAACCTCGCCGACGGTGCGGCCAACTCGGCGGCAGGGCCGACGTGCGAACGCCTCGGCGCGAACCAGGCCCCAGAGCACGCCGAAGGCCTCGAGATCCACGACACACGAGGCGAGATCGATCTCCGCATAGAAGCGCGCGAAGGTGCGGCGGCTGTCGATCAGCCGGAGCGTGGGCCCGTTGAACACCAGGCACCAGCCGGCGCCCAACTCGAGCCCATCGCGCACGGCCACCCGCCAGGCGACGTCGAGATCGGCATTCCACGTGGTGACCATCGCACCCACCGGGTGGCGTCGATGCGCGCGCAGTGTGAGCGTGGCGTGACGGTTGGCCTGGTGCACCCTGACCGGTCCGGCCTGCAGCCCGAGCAGGCTGAACAGCGGGACCGCCCCGACCTCGGCCACGGCGCGCACGGCCGTGGCCGGACCAAGGGTCGCTCGCGCGCGAGGCCACCAGCGCTGGAGTTGCACGTGTGCTCGGGCAACCGAACCTTCACCCAGGCGCCCGCCGAACTGGCGTGCCAACTCGTGACGCACGAAGTCGGCCGGCAGCAGCGGCCCCCGCACGACGGCGCTGGTCACGAGCCCTCCATGACGGCGGGTGCCGTAGCGGACTGCCGCGTGACTGAGGGCCGACGCGCCCGGAGGCAGGCACCGAGCACCACCTCGCACTCGATCGTCATCAGGGCCGCATTCGCCAGCCAGCCGACCCCCGTGTCGCTGTCACGGGGTCGAGCGGCTGCTGGCTGTGAGGCAGGCACGAAGAGATCAGGCTGGACGGCGCTCCGACGCCGGTCTGCGCGAATGCTTGCGTCGATCGCGCCGGCTCGGGTGGCGAGGTGATGGACGAAGCGCTGAATCGCAGCGCGATTCAGCGTGGCCCATCGCTCGACATGGCGGCGTGCGTCCTGCTCGAGTGTCGCCAGCGATTCGTCGAGCACCTGCGACCACGGCGGGCCCTTCGCGAAGGCGGCTGGACGTGTCACCCGAAAGACGAGGGGCACGAGTGTCGATGCCCACGGGTGGCCACACGAGTCCACCAGGCGTGCCCGCGCCAGCACGAGGCCGCTGGGCGAGCTCTTGAGCCAGTGCGCAAGGGGGACACGGAGGACCAGGCGTGTCAGCCAGGGCCGTTGGCGGGCGAGTGCGGCAATCACAGGTGACGCCGGGTCGACGTGACGCCGCGCGAGAATCAGTGGAGCGTTCCGGTCGGCATCGGCCGCGAAGGTCGACTTGGCAAGCCGAACGAACGTCGGCGCAGCGTCCGCAACGCGCGACGCGTCATCGGCGCCCGTTGTGCGATCGTGTGCGTTGCCCCACTCACGATCGAGGATAGAAGCTCCGATGGCCAGGGCATCGCATTCGGGCTCGGAGCGCATCGAGTCCAGACTGCCCTGAATGCTCCGGCGGCGCGTCTCGAACACCTCGAGCACCTGCTCCTCGCCCGTGCCACGGGAAACCAGCATCAGGGCGTGCACCCGGCGCTGTTGGCCGATGCGGGCCAGTCGCCCGACCCGCTGCGCCACGCGGTTTGGATTCCACGGCACCTCGAGGTTGACCACGAGACGGCACCGTTGCTGGAGATTGAGGCCAAGCGACGCAGCATCCGTGGCGAGCAGCACTCGCGCGCGGCCGGAGGAGAATGCCGCGATCGCGTCGGCGCGCTCGCGTTCGGTCTGGCCCCCGTGCAACAGTTCTGCGCGAGCCGCTCGGTCGATCATCCGAGCGATCCACGCGAGGGTGTCCCTGAACTCCGTGAAGAGCAGCAGCGGTTCATCAGTGCGCGCCAGGAGGCGTCGCACCAACGCGAGCTTCCGCTCGTGGCGCGCTGCGACCGCAGCGGCCTCGACGATGGCGCCCAGCCACGCTCGTTCGTGGGCGTGGTCAGCGAGCCCCCTCGCCGCCAACACGGCGTCTGGCTCCTCGTCGTCTTGCAGCGAGGGATCGTTCGCGGTGTCGGGCACCAGCGGCAGTCGTTGCTGAGCGGGGCCGACCGGTTCAGCCGCCAGCAACTGGAGACGCCGCCGCGCCGAGCGCTCGAGCGCGTGCATCGACGAGAACGCGCGTTTCAGCAGCACGGTCATGGCCAGGCGTGCGCCCGGGCCGCCCGCGGTGTCGGCGGATGCCCAGACTCGCTGCGCGTATCGCGTCAGCAGTGTGTGCACGACGGTCTCGGCTGC
>JAFNAJ010000227.1 GCA_017860085.1 Acidobacteriota bacterium
CTGACCCCGGGCGCCCCGGGCGAACGGACTCCGCCCTTTGACACTCGTCCTTCGCCGCGCTACCGTCTGGCGCGACCGTCGTCCTCTGCAGGAGGTTGGAAATGCGCCGCCGTTCGAGCTCAATCCTCATCGCCTTCGTTGTCGTCCTCGGAGCGGCAGCCGGGGCCGCGCTGCTGGCACAGCCAGCGCGCTCCATGCGGTTCGTCGTCACGTTTCCGGCGGCACTCTCGGACGTGCCCCTCGACGGGCGCCTCCTGCTCCTCATCTCGAGCCGCGAGAGCGGCGAGCCGAGGTTTCAGATCAGCGACAGCCCGACGACCCAGCTGGTGTTCGGCATCGACGTCGAGGGGTGGAGGCCAGGGCAAGAAGCCGTGATCGACGCCGACGCGCTTGGCTATCCGCGCGACAGCCTCGCCGACATTCCGGCCGGCACCTACACGGTCCAAGCCTTGCTGCACAAGTACGAAACGTTCAGGCGCAGCGACGGCCACGTGGTGAAGCTCCCAATGGACCGCGGCGAGGGGCAGCAGTGGAGTCGAGCGCCGGGCAACCTGCTGTCAACGCCCCGCCGGGTGGCGTTCGACCCCAAGAGCGGTGCCTCCATCAGCGTGAGCCTCGACCAGGCGATTCCGCCCATTCCCGATCCGCCCGAGACGAAGTACATCAAGCACGTCAGGATCCAGAGCGATCGCCTGACGAAGTTCTGGGGCCGCCCGATGTACCTGGGCGCCCACGTGCTCCTGCCCGAGGGGTTCGACAGTCACCCCGATGCGCGGTATCCCCTGGTGATCAACCACGGGCATTTCCCGTACACGTTCGAGGGCTTTCGCGAGGATCCACCGGACCCGAACCTGAAGTGCGAGTTCAGCGAGCGGTTCCAGCTCGACTGCTACAACCGCATCGAGCAGGAACATGCCCACCAGTTCTACAAGGACTGGACGGGGCCGAGCTTCCCGCGCTTCCTGATCCTCGAGATCCAGCACGCCAACCCGTTCTACGACGATTCCTACGCGGTGAACTCGGCCAACGTCGGGCCGTACGGCGATGCGATCGTCCACGAGCTCATTCCCCACATCGAGCGGCGCTTCCGGGGCCTCGGCCAGGGATGGGCGCGCTTCATGTACGGCGGATCGACCGGGGGATGGGAGGCGCTGGCGGCGCAGATCTTCTACCCGGACGAGTTCAACGGCTGCTACGCCGCGTGCCCCGACCCGATTGATTTCAGGGCCTACACGTCTGTCGACATCTACAAGGACCAGAACGCGTACTACGTCGACAGCACCTGGAAGCGGACGCCGAGGCCCGGGCATCGCAACTGGCTCGGTCACCTCAGCGCGACGCTCGAGGAGATGAACCGGCGCGAGCTCGTGCTGGGGACCAAGAGCCGGTCGGGTGACCAGTGGGACATCTGGCAGGCGGTGTACTCGCCCGTCGGCGCCGACGGTTACCCGAAACCCATCTGGGACAAGCGCACGGGTGTCATCGACAAGTCCGTGGCCGAGTACTGGCGCGAGCACTACGATCTCTCCCACATCCTGCGTCGCGACTGGGACAAGGGTCTCGGAAAGAAGCTCGAGGGCAAGATCCACATCTACGTGGGCGACATGGACAACTACTACCTCAACAACGCGGTGTACCTGGTGGAGGAGTTCCTCGAGCGCACGAAGGACCCGTATTACGCGGGCGAGGTGGACTACGGCGATCGCGCCGAGCACTGCTGGAATGGCGATCACTCGCGTCCCAACGCGTACTCCCGACTGCGCTATCACCAGATGTTCGCGCCGAAGATCGTCGAGCGGATCCTGAAGAGCGCCCCGCCGGGGGCGGACCTGAGGAGCTGGCGGTACTGAAGGGTTCGCCGGTTCCACAGCACCTGCGGCAGATGTCAACCGAAGCGGTGCGCTGCGCGGTCGACCAGATGCCGGCAGTGGCGGGTCGGGCCGCGAAGCGGCCGAAGTGAGGCGCGCCTCTACTGACTTTCCCAGTTGCGCGCGCGAGTCAGCGCCTCGGCCCAGCGGCTCCTCCGCTGCGACGACTCGTCTGCGCTCATCGTGGGCTCAAAGGTGCGGTCCACCTGCCACGCCTGGTGCACGTCGGCGGTGCTCTTCCAGAAGCCCACGGCGAGGCCGGCAAGGAAGGCGGCTCCGAGCGCGGTCGTCTCGATCACCTGGGGGCGGACGACGGGGACGTGGAGGATGTCGGCCTGGAACTGCATGAGCAACGCGTTGGCGGCGGCCCCGCCGTCGACCCGCAGCTCGTCCAGCTCGATGCCCGAGTCCTTGCGCATGACGTCGAGCACGTCCGCGACCTGGAACGCGATGCCTTCCAGCGCGGCTCGCGCCAGGTGTGCCGCGGTGGTGCCGCGGGTGAGCCCGACCACCAGGCCGCGCGCATACTGGTCCCAGTGGGGCGCGCCCAGGCCCGCGAAGGCCGGCACGAGATACACGCCGCCGGCGTCGGGCACCGAGGCCGCCAGGGCCTCGACCTCGGCTGACGACTTGATGACGCCGAGCCCGTCGCGCAGCCACTGCACGACCGCGCCGCCGATGAAGACGCTGCCCTCGAGCGCGTAGTCGGTGGCGTCGCCGATCTGCCAGCCCACGGTGGTCAACAACTGGTGGCGCGAAGCGACGGGGGCCTGGCCCACGTTCATCAGCATGAAACAGCCGGTGCCGTAGGTGTTCTTGGCCAGGCCACGCGAGAAGCAGTTCTGCCCGAAGAGCGCCGCCTGCTGATCGCCGGCCATGCTCGCGATGGGTATCCGCGCGCCGAACAGGTTGAGCGCGGTCGCGCCGTAGACCTCGCTCGACGGACGCACCTCGGGCAACACCGCGCGGGGCACGTCGAGCAGGTCGAGCAGCTCGTCGTCCCACGACCCGGCCGCGATGTCATACAACATCGTGCGCGACGCGTTGCTCGCGTCGGTGATGTGCAGCGCGCCGCCCGACAGCTGCCACGACAGCCACGAGTCGACCGTGCCGAATGCCAGCTCGCCCCGCCTGGCCCGATCTCGTGCCCCAGGAACGTTGTCGAGAATCCAGCGCAGCTTGCTGGCCGAGAAATACGCGTCGATGACCAGGCCCGTCTTGCGCTGGACGCGTTGGCCGTAGCCGGCGGCCTTCCACTGGTCACAGAGGGAAGCCGTCCGGCGGTCCTGCCAGACGATCGCGTTGTGGATCGGCTCACCGGTATGCCGGTCCCAGACCACGGTCGTCTCGCGCTGGTTCGTGATGCCGATGGCCGCGATGTCGGAAGCCGCGATCCCGTGCTGGCCGAGCACCTGCAGGGCCACGTCGCGCTGGCTGCTCCAGATGTCCAGCGGATCGTGCTCGACCCACCCGGCCTGGGGGAAGATCTGCCGGAATTCCTTCTGCGCCGCGCCCGCAATCCGCCCGTCGTGGTCGAAGAGGATGGCGCGCGAGCTGGTGGTGCCCTGGTCGAGAGCGAGGACGTACGGCAAGGCTGGACTCCGCAGTGAGGGACCGGGTGGCGATACCGATCGTCAGGGCCGTCTCGGGAACTGGTCGGGGTTGTCGGTGAAGAGGGCGTCCACACCGAGGGTGTAGAGGAAGTGCGACATCTCCTCGCGCACCGAGGCGTACCCACCCGTGGTGCCGGACCGGAACGTCCAAGGCGTGACGCTCAGCCCCGCCTGGTGAGCCCATTTCACCAGTGCGGGCTGGTTCGCCACAATCACCTTGCTCGGCCCGAGCCCAGTGGCCCACCTGGCAATCTCCCGCACCTTGTCGGCCGTGTCGAGCCTGGCCGCGTCCTTCGGTTCGACGAGAAACACTCGTGGCACCTGCGGGATGTCCCTGGCCGCCTTCTGCAGCGTCGTCTCGTCGAACGACTGGAGGATGACGGGAGTCCCGGAGTCGACGAGCAGGCCGTTCCTTTGAAGGATCTCGGCAAACAGTCTCTCCGGGCGCACGCCTCGCTGGCCGTAGAACTCGGGGTCCTTCAGTTCCGGGTACAGCCCTGCTCTTCCGCGCACCAGGTCGATGGCTTCCTGGAAGGTGGGGATACGGGCGCCGGCGAACTTCTTGTCGAACCACGACCCGGCGTCGAGCCGCTTGATCTCGTCGAGCGTGAAGTCGTTCACGAGCCAGTGGCGCCCGGCGCCGGGGCCCACCTTCACGTCCACGAACCGATCCGGAAACACCGCCTCGACGTCGGTGGTGCGCTCGAGCGTCAGGTCGTGGACGCAGACGAGGACGCCATCCTTCGTGACCGCGAGGTCCTGCTCGACGAAATCGGCGCCCTGCGCGATGGCGAGCTCGTAGCCGGGAATCGTGTGCTCGGGCGCGTAAGCCGATGCGCCGCGATGCGCGACGAGGATCTTCGTCTGGGGCGATTGGCCTGCCATGGGCGTCACGGTCATCACCGCGATCAGCCATGTCGCGGCAGCGGACGCGCTACGCATGGGAGTCCGCATGGAAGCACCGCTGGTTCGCGACCTGGAGAGCGCGTTCTGTACTCGGCACGCTGCTCAGCCTGCTCATCGTGCCGACGCTCCGTCACGCGGTCCAGGGCGAGCGGGGAGACGTCGAAGCACGGCTACATAGACCGCGAGGTTGATGGTCACGACGAACGCGCCAAGCCCGATCTGTGTCGGTCGTGTCAGCCAGTCAGGGTACAACAGCGGCAGGACGTAGTGGTCAACGAAGCTGTCGCCGTAGGCCGCGACGCCGCCGTTCGCACGGAGCCACTGCTCGAGGGGTGTCAGAGGGCAGACCCAGCCGGCGAACTCGACGAGCGCAGCCCAGGCGGCAGTGGGGAGGTGCACCCACGCGACGCGGCGCCACCGCAGCGCCAGCACTCCTCCGAGCACCGCGAACGCCACGAACGCCACGTGCAGGATGACGACGCCGTCGGCCAGCAGTCCCCAGGGCACCCCAGAACCCTACCACCTGTGATACGCCGGATGTCCGGGCTTCACCGCGACGAACGTTCCACGGCACGTCGCGGTGACCTTGCCTCCCCCTTCGAGCGTGCCTTCGACGACCGCACGGTCGTCTGTCGATTCGACGACCCGTGCGCGCAGCGTGACCGAGGCGGTGCTGGGGGTCGGCCGGCGCATGGTGATCGCGTAGTCGGCCGTGACCGTGCACGGGGGCGCTTCGAGCGCGTTCCTGCGCATCAGGTGCATGGCGCCCGCCCAGTT
>JAFNAJ010000228.1 GCA_017860085.1 Acidobacteriota bacterium
TTGTACTGGTCCATGAACCACGCCAACCGCTTCGCCGGGCTGAGCCGCTGGTCGACGGCGTGACGGTCCAGGAACTTGTAGCGGTCGCCCGACGCATTGAAGATCAATCGACGCAGGTCCGTGGCCAGGCGCCCGTACTTGTGATACAGCCCCACCAGGATGTACCCGCCGGGCTTGACGAGCGTCGTGATGCGCTCGAAGGCCAGGCGCGGGTCGCTCGTGTGGTGAAGCACGCCGTTCGAGATGACCAGGTCGAAGCTGCCCGCCTTGAAACACGGACGAAACAGGTTCATCTGGAGGAAGTGGGCATTGTCCAGGTTGTTTCTTCGCTTGAACGCGTGAGCCAGCCGGAGCGAGTTGAGACACAGGTCGGCGCCGACGACGGTGCGGCTGGCCACCGAGAGGAACGCACTGAGCTGCCCGGTCCCACATCCACACTCCAGAATCCGCGCGCCAAACGGAATCTGGTCATCGAGCAGCTTGGCAAACAGGCCCTTTCGCGCCTTGTCGATCAGGCTCCCCACGCTGTCGTACTCGTCGTAGTCGGGGAACGGGTTCTTCTCGTAGAACGCCTTGATCCGATCGGTCACGTCCTCCTTGCCGGGATCCCACTCGTTGGGCCAGAACAGGCACGGGATGTCGTCAACCGGGGCGAAGCCCCGCTGACAGGCCGAGCAGCCCAGCGTGTCGCCGCTGAGTGTCAGGCTGCCCTGGCACCGCGGACAGCAGAAGATGCCGAGGTTGTCCCTGATGAACGAAGCATCGCTCTGGAGCATGCGGTCCTCGCGTCCCATTCTACCCGGGCTGCCGGGCGTTCGGCCTCCAGTCCCGACACGGGCGCTACACCGCGCCGGCCGTGTGTTGACACTGCGCGTGAGGGTTCCCTAGACTCCAGCCCATGTCTCGCGCGCGCAAGGCTTGGCGTCTCTTCGGCGTCGTCGCATTCAACGTGATCGTTGCCGTCCTGCTCACCGAGCTCACGCTGTTTGCGCTGGTGCGGCTCCCGGGAGTGACACGTCACACGCCGGCCGTGGTTCGCGGGTTCGTCCAGAAGGTGTACCGGCACTTCCAGCGTAATTTCATCCAGTACGATGCGGCCTGCGCGCAGTACGACCCGGGCCTCGGATACACGCTGAGGCCAGGGACCTGTGTGTTCTCGAACGTCGAGTTCTCCAACGAGTACCGGATCAACTCGCGGGGGCTTCGCGACACCGAGGACGCGTTGGACAGACCCGACGTGATCTTCCTGGGCGACTCCCAGGCGATGGGCTGGGGTGTGGCCCAGGATGAGGCCATGCCGCAGGCCCTGGCTCGCAAGACGGGACTCAAGGTGCTCAACGCGTCGATCTCCTCCTACGGCACTGCGCGGGAACGGATGCTTCTCGACCGTCTCGACACCTCTCGCCTCCGCGCCATCGTCATCCAATACTGCGATAACGACAGCCCGGAGAACCAGGCGTTCCAGTCGGCGGGCAACACGCTCACGATCATGGGCGAGGACCAGTATCGCTGGGCCACGGAGTTCACCGCCCGTGCGCGCCGGTACTACCCTGGCAAGTACGTGTTCCGGCTTGGACTCAAAGCCCTTCAGCTCGAGGAGCCGGAAGTCGATCGGGCGCGTCTCGACCCGAACCTGACCCCCGCCGACGAGGCCCGGCTGTTCATCCACACCCTCGTCGAGGCGGGACGTACGAACCTCGAAGGCGTGGCAGTCATTGTGTTCGAAGTGAACTCGAACCCCGCGAGGCCCAGATCGTTCATTGCCGCCCTGCAGACCGTCAAGGGGGACGCAACCTATCCGGCCTACGTCCGCGACATGACCCTGATTGAAACCGAGGGGCGTCTGGGGCCGGACGACTTCTTCGTCATCGACGACCACCTGACGACTCGCGGCAACGACGTCATCGCGGAGATGGTGGCGAGGGCGCTCAGCGAGCGCGGCGTCACGCCGGGCCCGCCCCGCTAGCGACGGTGTGGGGTAACACCGGTGAACTGCGGGCCGAGCGCTGCCTAGCGTACGGCGGTGCCGACCGACGCCCCGACCTGGTAGAAACGACTGTCGCACAACCACCACCGCTCGCGCTCGTAGATCGCGCTGAGCACGCAGGTGCCGGTCGGGTTGTAGACCCGGCCTGGCGTGCACACTCGCGGGTCCGCGGTCGCCAGGCACTGCGACGTCCACCGGCAGCTCAGTTGGGCACAGCCGTCGCCTTCCGGGCGTGTCAGCGAGCCACACGGCGAGGGGGTGAAGGTGATCGTCACGGCCGGTGGACCCAGGCTCGATCCCAGGATCCAGTAGTTGGCGCGCTCCTTCGTCACGTCGCTGAGTTCCGCGGCTTTGCCAGGGCACGAATCGGAGAAATTGCGGACCAGGAACTGCGGGTCCTGGATGCTGGAGGTCGAGAACTCCGTGAGGAACTGCGTGGCGAGGTCGCCGACTTCTGTCACGGAGTCGTGCACGCGGATGCCCGTGGTTGCGGAGACGCGATGCTCGCGGTCGATGGCGCCGCCCACCTGGGACGCGTACTTCTCGACCACGGTGACCCTGATGTCGACGGTCTGCGGGGCGACGATGGCGCTGGGAGCGACCCAGGCGACGGTCGCGCCCGATCCCTCGAATGTCCCAAGCTGGACGCCCGCCACGCCCGTTGCCGACCATTCGTAGGAGAGCTGCGCCGGCGGCGTCTCAGCGTCCTCGACGGTTGCCGTGAGGGTCGCGCGCGTCGGGCACGCCGACGTCCCGGCGCACCTCGACGTCGAGACCTCGACGCGCGTCGGCGTCGCCGTCAACGACTTGATCACCGGGGGAGCATTCTGCACGGGCGTCGGTGGCGGGGTTGGCCTCGTGGGCGAATCTCCTCCGCACGACCCCGCCAACACCGCGACGCCACAGGCCAGGAGCGCGCCGAGTCGCCCCCGATGGCGCTCGGACCGTCTCATGCCTTCGCGCCCCGAGACGGTTCCGGCTCGCTGATGGCCCCCGGCGCCTCCAGGATCTCGCGCACGACGTACGTCGGCTTGTCCTGCGATTCGTGGTAGGTGCGCGCCTGCAGCTCGGCCAGCAGGCCGACCGTGAGCAACTGCACGCCGGTGAAGACGAGCAGAATCCCAAAGAACAGGATCGGCCGATCGGAGATCGATTGATAGCTGAACAGCCGCACGTAGGCGAGGTAGCCGAGGATGATCGAGCCGATGCCCGCCATGACGAGGCCAACCGATCCGAACATCTGGAGCGGCCTCGTCGAGTAGCTCAGCAGGAACTTCACCGTGAGCAGATCGAGAATCACGCGCACGGTGCGCGACAGCCCGTACTTCGACTGCCCCTGCGTGCGCGCGCGGTGATTCACCACGACCTCGTCGATCTTCACGCCCATCTCACTGGCGATCGCCGGGATGAACCGATGCATCTCGCCGTAGAGGCGCAGAGGCTTGACCACGTCGGCGCGGAAGGCCTTGAGCGAGCACCCGTAGTCGTGCAGCGTCACGCCCGTGGCCCGCGAGATGAGGGCGTTGGCAATCATCGAAGGCACGCGGCGCGTCAGCCAGGTGTCCTTGCGGTTCTTCCGCCATCCGCACACGATGTCGTAGCCGCCCTGCTCCAGTCGCTCGACCAGCATCGGGATGTCGCGCGGGTCGTTCTGCCGGTCGCCGTCCGATGTGACGACCACACGCCCCCGCGCGAGGTTGAAGCCGGCAGAGAAGGCCGCCGTCTGACCAAAGTTCCGCCGAAAGCGCACGACCCTCAGCCTGGGGTCGGCCGCCTGCAGCCGCGCCATGATCTCGAAGCTGTCGTCCGTGCTGCCGTCGTCAACGAGAATGATTTCGTAGCTGCGCCCCCAGGCTGCGAGGCTGTCAGTGAGTTCCCGGTAGAGGTCGGGGAGGTTGGGCGACTCGTTCCGGACGGGAATGACGACGGACAGGTCGATCGCCATGGGGCCAATCGCAGATTATACCTGAGGGGACACCGCCGCCCGACCGCGCCGCTTCCACAGGACGTAGATCGCGGCTCCCGCCACGACGAGGCCGGCCAGCCCGAACGCCACGCCCCGTCCGTAGCGGTCGAGGAAGTCCATCGCCGCCTCGCCGTACCGAACCGTGAGAAAGGCGATGCCGAAATAGCGCGTGCCGCGCCCCAGCAGCAGGCCCAGCACGAAGAGGCGCAGGGGAAATCCGGCCGCACCGGCCGTCAGCACGAAGAGCTTGAACGGAGCCGGGGGTGGCAGCAGCGCGGGCACGATGATGGCCAGCAGCCCATAGCGGGCGAACGCGTCGCGAACGCGCCGCACGCGCTCCGGTTTGCCACGACGCCGCAGCAGCGCCTCCCCACCCTTCCTGGCCAGCGCGTAGAGCACCAGGCAGCCGGCCAGCGACCCGGCGGTCGCGAGCGCGGCGTAGTAGATGGCGAGGTCGGTGTGCTGGGCCACCTTGAGAACGATGAGCAGGTCGTTGGCCTGGGGAAACGAGAGAAACGACGAATCCAGGAAGGCAATGAGAAAGAGCCCGGGGCCTCCGATGCTCTCGGCGACGGCAAGCACCCACTGCGCGAGCTGTTTCATGGGATCCAGTGTGGCAACGGTGCGGACCGGAAGGCGACCCTCAAGACCAGTTCGGGTACACTTGAAGCACGTCAACGTGGCTGAGGCGCCGACGGGCGAAAAACAAGCGCTTGATTATAGCTGACCCCTCCACGGCGCCTGGCGCGTCTCCGTCGCCCGGCCGTGTGTCGCGCCTCATGGTCGCCGCGGCGGCCTTTGCATCCGCCGCGTGGGGCGCGGCCGCCGCCGTCTACTACGATGCCGTCGGCCTCTCGCTGAGCCACTACGACGCCAAAGCCCACCTCGTCGTCGCCCGCCGGATCTTCGACAGCCTCACCCCGGGTTGGGAGCAGGTTGGCGCGGTCTGGCTCCCGCTGCCCCACCTGCTGAATGCGCTGCCGGTGCAGGTGGATGCCTTCTATCGCACAGGCGCATCGGCGACGGCCCTGTCGGTAGCCGCGTTCGCGGCCGCCGTGGGTGCATTGACGTGGATCGTGGCTCGCGCCACGGGCTCTGCGGGTGCCGCGATGGTGGCCGCCCTGGTGATCGGCACCGACCCAAACGTGTTGTATCTGCAGGCGACGCCCATGACCGAGCCCCTCTTGATTGGGCTCATCCTCGTTGGACTC
>JAFNAJ010000229.1 GCA_017860085.1 Acidobacteriota bacterium
GCCGCTGGCATCGACTCGCCAGGGCTCACCGCGAGCCTGGCGATCGCGGCACGCGTCCGGGGACTCGTGGAGGAAGTGCTCGGCTCGTAGCGACCAACGCGACCGGAGCCGGTCTCACTGCTTGCCGATGAGCGTCAGCCCGGGCTGCCACTGACCAATGCCCGTTGGTCGACCGTCCGGATCGAGCGGATCGGTCCTCGTCCAGCGGCCGGTTGACGGATCGTAGACCAGCATCTCAGGCACGCCACGACCGTCGAAATCGCCGAGCATCAGCTGTGCGCCCGGCTGCATCTGTCCCTTGCGGCACGAGAACGCGCCCTCGGACCACCCGCAGACCATCGCCCGACCCGATTCGGGCGCGTAAGCAAGGACCTCATCGCGACCATCGCCGTCGACGTCGTGCACCTCCAGCTCGAACCCGGGAGCCCACGAGCCCGAGCGATACGAGAAGGCACCGCCATCCTCACTGGTCGCGACGGTCCAGTCGCCCGACTCGGGGTTGTAGAGCAGGAGATCCTCACGTGCACTGGTCGTGAGGCGCCCCGCGTGAACGAACATCCCGGGCTGCCACCCGCCGTCGGTGGTCACGACACTCCCCGATTCATCGCTCGACACGAGCGACCACGCCCCGCTGGCGCTGTCGTACAGAACGACCTCGGCCCGGGCCCCGCTGTGCACCCGCGCCACGTAGATCTCCCGGTCCGGCCCGCTCGTGCCGTCGTGTCGAGCCAACTCGCCGTCGGCTCCGGCCACGAGCGCTGACCACTGCCCGCTCGAGCCATCGTAGAAGAACAGGTCATCGGCGCCGTCGCCGTTCAGGTCGCCGGCCTGCACGCTGCCGCCCGGCACCCAGTCGCCCTGCACCACATCGAACGTGCCGTCGCCACGGCTCACGCCTCCTGCCCACGTGCCCTTCTCAGGCGAGTAGAACAGCAGGTCGTCCTTCCCGTCGTTGTCGAAGTTGGCGCCAGAAATCGCCAGACCCGACGTCCACTGCCCCCACAGTTGCCTGAACGAGTCGCCCCGCGAGAGCCCGAGACCGAACCGACCGGTGTGCGGATCGTAGGCCAGCAGATCGTCACGGAAATCGCCATTGAGGTCGGTGAAGCGTGGCAGGCGCGGCGTCCGCGGCTTGCGCGTGCCCTGCAGATCGGCGGACAACTCCGCGGAGAAGTCGCCCATCTCCCGGCCGGGGCCGTAGGCCTGGACGGCAAAGTAGTACCGCTGGCCCGTCGGCAGGTCGGACGTCCGCCACGAGGTCTGGCGACCCACGTCGATCGACACCGAGTAATCGCCCGGGGTCGTGCCGTAGTGCACCACGTAGCCTCCGACGTCCTCGCCGGGGGTCGGATCCCAGCTCACGGTGACGGTGGCGGCCAGGGCCGGCAGCGCAGAGGCGAAGGTTGTCGCAGCGATGAGGATGGCGAGGAGGCGGCGTTGGGTTGTCATGAGTGGTCGCGGCGGGACACGCCCGCCCCCCCAGACGGGGCAACCCTCGTGCCGGCGACAGCGGCTGGCGACCGGCCACGATCAGCCCCGCATTTGCGGCCTGTTCCCGTCGACCAGCCTGCGGCCGCCTGTCGGGCGGCTGACACGACCTGACGGTTTTGTAACCGTGATCTCGCCCTCGGCTGGCCGGCGCGGTGGTGCGGAGTGTAGGATGGTCGGCCGTATGGGTGTACCGCTTCTCGACCTCCGGGCTCAGTTCGGGCCGATTCGCGACGACGTCATGGCGGCAATCGCACGGGTGTGCGACAGCCAGTTGTTCATCCTGGGTGCCGAGGTCGAGGCGCTCGAGGCCGAGCTGGCCGCGATGCTCGAGGTGGATCACGCCATCGGCGTGTCATCCGGCACCGACGCCTTGCTCGTCGCGATGATGGCGCTCGGCATCGACCGTGACGACGAAGTCATCACGTCCACCTACTCGTTCTTCGCGACCGCCGGCTGCATCGCGCGGCTGGGGGCGCGGCCAGTGCTCGTCGACATCGATCCGGCCACGTTCAACCTCGACCCCACGGCGGTCGCCTCTGCCATCACGCCCCGGACGAAGGCGATCGTGCCCGTCCACCTGTTCGGGCAAAGCGCGGAGCTCGAACCGATTCTGGAAACGGCCGCGCGGCACGGGATTCCGGTCATCGAGGACGCCGCCCAGGCCATCGGGGCACGCTACAAGGGACGGGCGGTCGGGGGGATCGGCCGGGTCGGTTGCTTTTCGTTCTTTCCGAGCAAGAACCTCGGGGCGTTTGGCGATGGCGGCCTCGTCACGACAAACGACCCGGCCTTGGCCGACACGGTCCGGCTGCTTCGCGGCCACGGCATGCGGCCGAAGTACTACCACCACGCCATTGGCGGCAACTTCCGCCTCGACGCCCTCCAGGCGGCGGTGCTCCGCGTGAAGGCCCGTCACCTGGCGGCCTGGACCGCGGCCCGACAGGTGAACGCGGCGCGTTATCGCGCCCTGCTCGGCCCAGCCGCCGCCGCGGGCCACCTCGCGTTGCCGCCGGAGGCTCCCGACCGGGTCCACATCTACAACCAGTTCGTGGTGCGCGCGCGCGATCGCGACGGGCTGCGGCGACATCTCACCGAGCTTGGCATCGGGACGGAGATCTACTACCCGGTACCGTTCCACGCGCAACCGTGCTTTGCCGATCTCGGATACGCGCCCGGCGCGTTTCCGGCGGCCGAAGCGGCCGCGGCCGAGTCGCTGGCCCTGCCGATCTACGGCGAGCTCACCGACGAGCAGCTGCAGACCGTGGCCGGCGCGATCGACGCCTACTACGCCCGCTAGTCCCCCGCGAGCCATGGCCATCACGCATCCGACCGAACACGCCGCCCCACCCCGTGGCGACCGGCCGTCGTGGGTGCCGAGCATCACGACGCAGATCTTCATCGGCCTGGCCATCGGCATCGCCGTGGGACACTTCTTCCCGGCGTTCGGTGTCGGCGTGAAGCCGCTCGCGGACGCCTTCCTGCGGATGATCAAGATGATCATCGCGCCGCTGCTGTTCTCGACCCTGGTCGTGGGCATCGCGGGCACGGGCGACCTGAAGGCCATGGGCCGCATCGGCCTCAAGGCCATCATCTACTTCGAGGTCGCCACCACGATTGCGCTGTTCCTGGGCCTCTTCCTCGTCAACTTCTTCCAGCCGGGTGCCGGGCTGACCGTGCCGATCGGCGACACCGCCGACCTGGCGGCGCTCGCCACCAAGCAGCAGGGGGCCTGGGACATCTTCCTTCACCTGTTCCCCACGTCGGTGTTCGATGCCATGGCCAAGGGCGACATCCTGCAGATCGTCGTCTTTGCGACCTTCTTCGGCATCGCGCTGGCGGCAGTTGGGGAGCGCGGTCGACCGGTGATGGCGTTTCTCGACAGCGTCGCGCAAGTGATGTTCAAGTTCACCGGCTACGTGATGCTCTTCGCGCCGGTCGGCGTGTTCGCCGCCATCGCTGCGACGGTGGGCGGCAAGGGCCTGGCCATCCTCTGGACGCTCGGCAAGCTCGTGCTCGTGATGTACGGCGGCCTCATCATCTTCGCCCTCATCGTCGTCGGGGGTGTGTCGTGGATCATCCGCGTGCCGTTCCTGGCGTTTCTCAAGGCCATCCGGGAGCCGTTCCTGATCGCGTTCACGACGGCCAGCAGCGAGGCCGCCCTCCCCAAGGCGCTCGAGGTCATGGAACGCTTCGGGGTTCCGAAGAACATCGTCGGGTTCGTGCTGCCGACCGGTTACAGCTTCAACCTCGACGGGACCACGCTGTACCTGTCGACGGCGAGCATCTTCGTGGCGCAGTTGGCGGGGCTCGACCTCTCGCTGGGCCAGCAACTGGTGATGATGCTCACGCTGATGCTGACGAGCAAGGGGGTGGCAGGCGTGCCCCGGGCGGCGCTGGTGGTACTGACGGCGACGCTCACGACCTTCGGCCTGCCACTCGAAGGCGCCGCCATCCTGCTCGGCATCGATCAGATTCTCGACATGGGCCGCACCGCGGTGAACGTCATGGGGAACTGCATCTCGACGGCCGTGGTGGCCCGCTGGGAGGGCGTGCTCGACGACGAGCGCATCCGCAACTTCGGACGGGAGCGCGGGGCGGCCTGAACCGCGGGACATCGAATGTCGATGCAGGTGCTCGTCGTTGGTGCAGCCGGACAGCTCGGGGCTGAAATCGTACGGGCGTGCTCGGGCGCGGGGCACGCGGTGACGGCCGTGACGCGGCGCGAGCTCGACGTGACGAAGCACGCTGACGTGCTGGCCCTCGTCGCCGCGGCCCGCCCTGATGCCATCGTCAACTGCACGGCCTACAACGACGTGGACGGGGCCGAGGACCAGCACGCCCACGCCCTGGACGTCAACGCGTTTGCCGTGAGGTCGTTGGCCCGCGCGGCACACGATGCCGGTGCGACGTTGGTCCATTACAGCACCGATTTCGTGTTCGACGGCGACGGGTCAGAGCCCTACACCGAGGACGACCGCCCGGCGCCGCAGAGCGTCTACGCGAGCTCGAAGCTGCTGGGTGAGTGGTTCGCCGCCGATGCTCCCTCACACTACGTGCTGCGAGTCGAGAGCCTGTTTGGCGGTCAGGCCGCGCGCAGCAGCATCGACCGCATCATCGATGCCATTCTCGCGGGACGGGAAGCGCGCGTGTTCGTCGATCGCGTGGTGTCGCCGACCTACGTTGAGGACTGCGCAGGGGCCACGCTCGAGTTGCTGCGGGCGCGGCCTCCTGTGGGCCTCTATCACTGCGTCAACAGCGGCCACACGACCTGGTACGACCTGGCCCGCGAGATTGCACGGCAGGCGGGGATCGAGGCCACGCTCGTGCCCGTGCCCGTCGCCTCGGTGACGCTCAAGGCCCGCCGGCCGCGCTTCTGCGCGCTGTCGAATGACAAGCTGCGAAGGGCGGGCGTCACGATGCCCACCTGGCAGGACGCCATTCGCCGCTACCTGGACCGGCGATTGGGCACGGCAGGCTCACGCGGCTGAGGTCCGACGGGGTCTACGCCGTCCGGACCTCGCTCATCAGCGCGAACACGTTGCCCTCGGTGTCGCGCAGGAACGCCATCCACAAGTCGTGATCGGCCAGCTTCGCCACCACGTGGGGTTCGCCTTCGACGCGTGCACCCCTGTCCCGCACGGTGGCGAACGCGGCGTGGATGTCGTCAAC
>JAFNAJ010000230.1 GCA_017860085.1 Acidobacteriota bacterium
CAAGCTGGCCCTTCTGTGGGAGGACTTCCAGGGGCGGTGCAAGTTCTATTCGTTCGACGACCTCCGCCTGTTGTCGAATACGTTCGCCGCATTCCTGCTAAATCTCGGCCTGGTGCCGGGCGAGCGCGTCTGCTTGTTCCTCGACCGGGTCCCCGAACTGTATATCGGCTTCGTGGGCGCGCTGAAGATGGGCGGGATCGTACAGCCGCTCTTTTCGGCCTTCGGCGAGGAATCACTGCACACGCGGCTCGACGACGCCGGCACGGCGGCGATCGTGACGCAGAGGAAGCACCTCGGGAAGGTGCGTGCCTGCGCTTCGCCACGTGATTGTCGTGGACGCGCCTGCCAGCGCCCTGAAGGATGGCGAGACGTCGCTGGCGCTGCACGAACTGCCGCGCGTCCAGACCTTCGACTCCTACCCCTCGACGCCGGATACGGCCTCGGTGCTGCACTACACGTCGGGCACGACGGGCAAGCCCAAGGGAGCCCAGCACGTCCACTACTCGGTGGTCTCCCAGTACCTCACCGCCAAGTGGGTGCTCGACCTGCGGCCTGACGACATCTACTGGTGCAACGCGGATCCGGGCTGGGTGACCGGGACCTCGTACGGCATCATCGGCCCCTGGTCGAACGGCACGACCCAAGTGGTGCTCGACTCGGGCTTCAGCGCCGAGCGATGGTACCGCTTCATCGAGAAGCACCGGGTGACCGTGTGGTACTCGGCACCGACCGCCATCCGCCTGTTGATGCGCGAGGGAACCGACCTGGTCCGCCGCTTCGATCTGAAGTCCCTCAGGCACCTGGCGAGCGTCGGCGAACCCCTGAACCCCGAGGCCGTGCTCTGGTCGCAGGAGGCGTTCGGGCGGATGTTCCACGACACCTTCTGGCAGACCGAGACCGGGTGCATCGTGATCACGAACCTGCCTGGCATGCCCATCAAGCCCGGCTCCATGGGTCGGCCGTTTCCGGGGATCACGGCGACCGTGGTCGACCCGAAGACGTTCGAGCCGGTCTCCGACAGCGGCCGCGTGGGTCTCATCGCGCTGCGGCCGGGCTGGCCGTCGATGATGCGTGCCTACTGGAACAACCCCGAGGGCTACGCGGCCAAGTTCCGGAACGGATGGTACCTCTGTGGCGACCGCGCCACGATCGATCGCGACGGCTACTTCTGGTTCGTCGGTCGCGACGACGATGTCATCAATACCGGCGGGCACCTGGTGGGGCCGTTCGAGATCGAGTCGGCGCTGCTCGAGCACCCGGCCGTCGCCGAGTCGGCCGCCGTGGCGAAACCCGACCCGGTGAACATGGAGGTCGTCAAGGCGTTCGTGACGCTGAAGCCCGGCTTCGAGCCGAGCGACGACCTCGAACTGGAGATCATGAACGTCGTGCGGCGAAGGCTGTCGCCGCTCGCCATGCCCCAGGAGATCGAGTTCGTGGCCTCGCTGCCGAAGACCCGCAGCGGGAAGATCGTGCGTCGCGTGCTGCGGGCGAAGGAGTTCGGCGAGCCGCTGGGCGATCTGTCGACGATCATGGAGGACTAGGTTGGCTCGGCGCCTGGCGCCCGGCGCTCGGTGGTGAAGAACGACGGCTGAGAACCGAAGTGGAGGTTCCATGGACGAATTGAGACGCGTGATCCTGGACTACGTCGTGAAGGAATACCTCGAAGAGGGGGACGACCGCGAGGTGGTGGTCGACACGCCGCTCATCACGGGCGGAATCGTCGACTCGTTCTCGATGGTGTCGCTGAAGCGGTTCCTGGAGAAGAAGTACACGATTCAGATTCCCGACGCCGAGGCGACGCCAACCGCCTTCGACTCGGTCGAACGAATCGCCAGCCTGGTCGAACGGATTCGGGGCGCGCGCGCAGGCGCCTGACACAGCCCGAGCGACGCGAGGAGGAATCATGGCCGACGCGGTCGAGGTCGAACAGGGATGTCTGGCCCGTGTTCGTCAGCATTTTCGGCAGGAGCTGGACGGCCTGCGGAACGCCGGACTTTTCAAGGAAGAGCGCTTCATCCACGCCCCACAGGCGGCGGACATCGAGGTCGAGTTCCCGGCCGGGGCGACGCCGAGGCAGGTCATCAACCTGTGCGCCAACAACTACCTCGGGCTCTCGAGCCACCCCGAGGTCGTCGCGGCCGCGCACGCCGGCCTCGAGGCTCGCGGCTACGGCATGTCGTCGGTCCGCTTCATCTGCGGTACCCAGGACATCCACCGCGAGCTCGAGCAGCGGCTCACGGCTTTCCTCGGCACGGAGGACACGCTGCTCTTCCCGTCCTGCATGGACGCCAATGCGGGGGTGTTCGAGGCCCTGTTGGGCGAACAGGACGTGATGATCGCCGATCGGCTCGTGCACGCCTCGATCGTCGACGGCATGCGCCTGTCGAAGGCGATGCAGGACACCTTCAAGCACTCGGACATGGCGCATCTCGAGGAGAAGCTGCAGGAGCACCAGGACAAGCGCTTCCGGCTGATCATCACCGACGGCGTGTTCTCGATGGACGGCGACCTCGCGCGACTCGACGACATCGTCGCCCTGGCCGAGCGGTACGGGGCCATGGTGTTCGTGGATGACTCGCACGCCACCGGTTTCATTGGGAAGACCGGGCGGGGGACGCACGAGCAGAAGGGCGTGTTCGGCAAGATCGACATCATCACGACCACGCTTGGGAAGGCCCTCGGCGGGGCATCGGGCGGCTGCGTCAGCGGGCGCGCCGAGTTGGTGGAGATGTGCCGGCAGCGCGCCAGGCCCTACTTGTTCTCCAACAGCGTGCCGCCCGTGATTGTGGCCGGCGCCCTCAAGGTCCTCGAGCTCATCTCGCGGACCACCGAGCGGCGGGATGCGCTCGAGGAGAACACCCGCTGCTGGCGGCGGCTGCTGACGGAGGCCGGCTTCGACATCAAGGCCGGCGAGAGCCCGATCGTGCCGGTGATGCTTTACCACGCGAAGCTGGCACAGGACGTCGCGCGCGACCTCTTTGCCGAGGGCATCTACGTGGTGGGCTTCTTCTTTCCTGTGGTACCGAAGGGACAGGCGCGCATCAGGACCCAGCTGTCGGCCGCACACCAGAAGGCCCATCTCGATCGGGCGATCGAAGCCTTCGTCAAGGTGGGGCGGAAGCACGACATCCTCAACAAGAGCAAGAAAGCGATCACCGAGCGGTACGGACTGTGACGAAGGGAGTGCACGCCATGGCGGGCAGCAACGTCATCGAGGTCACCCTGCCAGACGCGGCGACGCCGACGAGGGAGGACATCGAGCAGCTCGAGGCGACCTTCAGGGCCATCGTCGACCTGCGGTTTCCGGACAGCCGCGACTGGCAGAAGGTCGAGGAAGCGCTCGTCATCGACGGGTGGACCGTGCGATCGCAGCTGATGTGGGTCGCCGAGGCGCATAAGGGCTGGGAGAGCGAGCTGGCAACCGGGCGAACGAAGAGCGAGGCGTTCAAGCAGCTCCAGCAACTCGCGAAGATCGACGACGTGGCGGGCGTGCCCTGAGCGCGCCTGCGGCGTTCGGGCGGCTGTGTGGTCACGCTGCGGGCGGCCTGCGATCCCGGACGATCTTGATCGCCCGGTCCATCCGCCGGTAGCGGCGCGTCCCGACCGCGACGATCGCAACGGCCGCGGGCAGGCAGGCGATGCCCAGCAGCGTGAACCAGTCGCGCTCGGAGAAGTGGATGAACGTGACCCCGGCGAGGAACAGGGTGACCCCGCCCCGCATGTAGGCCAGCAGCGTGCGCTCGTTGGCCAGGAGCGTGCGATCGATGGCAAGTTCGTCACGGAGGATCAGATCTCCGCTCGCAAATCGTTGATACGGTGTGTCCACGGCATGGCTCCCCTGTCCGGTGCGGTCGATTATATGCGGCCCACCTCCGCTTGACTTCGGGCCTGGCGTGTGACACTACGCGCAGTGTTGGCGCGTCTGTCCCCCGCACAGGAGCCCTTCATGAATCTCCAGGACCGTCAGGACCTTCGCGCGCAGTGGTCGTTCGACACCCGCCCGATCCTGGGGCGCTTCCACCTGTGGCTCGAGGACGTCGACATCGCGTGGAGCCGCGGCGAACCAGCGGCCGAGTTCGTCCACGAGATGTCATTCCTCAACGGTCGGATGGAGCGCCTCTTTGCGATGACGGGCGCGGTGACGGCTCTTGGGACACAATTGTTCGGCCGCTTCGGGGAAGGCGCCAGCCTCGACAAGGCAGGCCTGAACCAGGTGAAGAAGGACGCGGACGCCATCTCGGCGTACGCGATGAGCGAGAGCCTCTGGTACCTCTCGCGGCACCTGCCCGAGAACCACGCGATCATCGTGTCGCTCGGCGAAGGTCTCATGCCGAAGGGCGGGGAGACGCCAGAAATGGGTTCGAACCCGCAGCTCGGGTTTGGACGGGTCTACGCCCGACCGGAGGTCGCGCGGTGGCTCGACCAGCGCGTCGCGCGCCTGCTGAACGACAACGGGTACGGCTGGGACGGCTTCTACACCGACCTGAAGCAATCGCGCATCCGGGTGTGGGGCACCGCGATCGACACGCTCGAGAACACGTCACGGTTCGCCATGGGCAGCGACACCGGCCCGATGACGGTGCTGCACGTCTTCGACCAGCCACTCCACATCGTGCGGCCGTACGAGGGCTACATCGGAACCCTCTTCCTTCCGGCGGCGGTGGTAAGGGCGGCGGCCGAACAGTCGACGCTGATCAACTTCAGGACGCCGCGCGCGTTGGTCGTGCGGGCCATCGAGCTGGCGTACCCGGGCATCCGTCGCGAGCACATTCACGTGTGGACCCTCGGCGGCAAGAGTCGCGTGGCCCGCATCGGCGGCCTGTGGCAGGCCTGGCGTGATCTCGGCGTCCACGTCGTGGAGGACGGCTGGACGCTGCCCACCGGAATGAAGGCCTTCACCGAGTCTGGAACATACGCACCGACCTACCTCATCGGCCCCTGGACGGACGAGGCAGGCCACCCGCACCTGTTCTTCTGCGACGGCTACGCGGCGTCGGCCGAGGCGGTGCAGGCCGCGAGCCTGGCGCGGATGCTCGGGCTCGATGCGTCGCTCAACGTGTTCACGTCGAAGTTCGTCCTCCCGTACGATCGCGAGCAGCACATCATGGGCCTCGACCCCGACGCGACAGATTTCGCGTCTCGGCTCGAGCCCCATCTCGGCACGCCCCCAGGTGCCGCGACCGTCACAGACTACCGGCGGATGATCCACGAGGGCGGCGACGCCGGCGTCGAGCTGCGAA
>JAFNAJ010000231.1 GCA_017860085.1 Acidobacteriota bacterium
TGTTCGAGCTGAACGAGGCCTTCGCCGTGCAGGCGGTGGCCGTGCTGAGAGAACTCGATCTCGACCCGTCGCGCGTCAACGTCAACGGCGGGGCCATCGCGCTCGGCCACCCGATTGGCGCCAGCGGTGCGAGGATTCTCACCACGCTGCTCTACGCTCTGGCCGCCCGCGGGGGCAGACGTGGAGTCGCTTCGCTTTGCATCGGCGGTGGCATGGGAATCGCCATGGCCGTCGAGCGTTCCTGAGCTGCCAACGGCGTCTGCCGGGAACTTCTGACCGCTCACGTTCGTCCGCTGAGGGCAGGAGACCTCGCATGGGGAAGCCGTGTACGCGTCTGGTGCCCAGTCGACTGCTGTTGCAGGCCGTGGCCGTCGCCGTGCTGCTCGCCGCCTCGTTGGGCAGTGCGCAAACCGTTGGGCCTGATACGGGGGCCACGCTAAAGGCCCAGATCGAGCGTGCCTGGACGGTGGTGCGACTCGAGGACGGTGTGCTGCTGGTCCCGCGCCGCGCGGGCAGTGCCATCGGCGGCGTGGAGATCAAGGGATCGCGGATCGCCGTTGACGGGAATGCCGTGTCGCGCGAGGCACTTCGGGAGCGCTTCGGGGCCGACGTCGATCCCGTGCTCGCTCTTGTCGACCTCACGGAGGCGGAGCGGTTGGCGGCGCTGGGCCTTGCGGAACACGAGTCGGTCCCCGGGGTCGATCAGAACGTCGGGGTTCACGAGTGGCCAGCGGCGCGCACGCGTCACACAGGCGCCCGCGTGCGCATCGGGGGAGACGTCAACGTCCCCGAGGGCGAGAACGCCGGCGAGGCAGCCGTCGCCATCCTGGGCTCGGTCACTGTGAACGGCGAGGTGAACGGCGACGCCGTCGCGGTGCTGGGCAACGTCAGGCTCGGGCCGTCGGCAATCGTTCGGGGCAACGCCGTGGCGGTTGGTGGACGCCTCGAGCGCGCCGAGGGCGCGCAAGTGTTTGGCGAGGTGACCGAGGTCAGCATCGGGTTCCCGGGCATCACCGTGGGATTGCCGGACGTCGCGCCGGTCCACGTCGACTTTCAGCCGGGGCGCTGGCTGGCCGGTGTGGCGTTTGCCGGGACGACGGTCCGCATGCTCGTCTTCGCGGTGGTGGCATTCCTGGCGCTTCTGCTTGCCCCAGGCGCCGTCCAGCGGGTTCAGCAGCAGGTGCGCGAGGCTCCCCTGCGCGCGGGGACCATCGGGTTGATCACGTTGGTGCTGCTGGTTCCGGCCCTGCTCGCCCTGTGCCTCGTGCTCGTCGTGTCGATCATCGGCATCCCCTTGCTGGCGCTGATGCCGGTCCTCCTCTTGGCGGGCTTCCTGGCGTGGAGCGTTGGCGTCGCGGCGGTCGCGACCACGCTGGGGGCCAGGGTGCTCGGGGCGTCGGACCAACCGACGAGCCCGCGTTTCGGTGCTCTGGCGCTCGGCCTCGCGCTGGTGTGGGGCCTGACCGTGGTGGCGAGGCTGGCGTGGTGGACGAGCGGCGACCTGTCGTGGCCCGTCGTGTCGCTCGGCGTGCTTGGAACGGGGGTCGAACTCGTCGTGGCTGCGGTCGCGCTCGGTGCGCTGCTGCTCGCGTGGAGCGAGCGGCGGGCAGTCGTGCCGCCGATGCCGCCCGCACCGACGGTTGTCTGATGGACCAGAATCCAGCAGATCACGTGAACGGCCATCGGCCTTCAGCAATCAGCTGGCGGGCCGGGCTCAGAAGGGTTCGCGGACGCCCGGACGGACTTCGACCGTCACGTTCGCGGCCACGATGACCTTGCTGTTGCGCTTGAGCTTGAACACGACACGGAAGCGCCCGGCCTGCTGGAACGTGTGCTCGCCGACGTAGCGCCGCTTGATCTGGCTCTTCCCGGCTTCGTAGGGCTCGCAGTCCTGGAACGCCTCCGACGTCGTTCCGTCACCCCACTCCCACTCGACGCCTGGGCAGTAGTACGCCTCGTAGTCGTCAGGCCCCCCCCTGAGGTCGGCCCTGAAGACGATGCGCGCAGGAGCGAATGCAAACGCCGGACTGGCGCGCACGCTGATGGACGGCTTCGCGTCCTTGTCGGTGGCGTACACGGCCGCGGTCGCCAGCACGGCAGCCAGCACGACTGCGATCATCGGGACACATCGCCGCATCATCATCACCGCTCTGGACTCTGGACGCTGGACCGTTCTCATGATAGCAGCCGGGCTCCGCGATGACCAACGGCGCGGTCGGGCCCGGTATAATGCCCGGTCATGGCTTCGACACCAATACTCTCCTGTGTGGACACGAGCGCGAACGACGTCTCGGCCGACGTCCTGCTCGTGCCGACCTTCGAGGGGGACTCGTTCGACGACCTCGCCGGGTTCGGTGACGCGTCGCGAGGCGAAGCTCCCGGCGCGATCGCGGGGCGGGAGTTCAAGGCCAAGCCTCACGAGGTCTTCAGAATCACGCTCCAGGGATGGCGCGCGCCTCGGGGGTTGCTCGTGGGGGCGGGCAAGCGGAAGGACTGGTCGGTGGGCCGAATCACGAGCGTGGCCATGGCCGGCACGCTTGCCGCGCGCAGCCAGGGGCACGGCCGCGTCGCGCTGCTGCTCCGGGGTGCCGTCTCGCCCCAGGACGTGCAGGCCGCGGCGGCTGGTCTCGTGCAGGCGTGCTTCGAGGTGGCCGTCTACAAGACCTCGGAGCGCGAGGCCGCGGCTGTCTCGGAGCTCTCGATCGTCGTTGCCGCGGCGGACCAGCGGCTCGTGGACGCCGCCGCCAGGGGCCGGACCGTCGGCGAGTGCGTCAACCTGGCCCGCTCGCTGTCCAACGAGCCCGGCAACGTACTGACACCGGGCACGCTGGCCGAGCAGGCCCAGGCTGTCGCATCGGAGGTCGGCCTCGGCATCGACGTCCTCGACGAGGCCCGCCTCAAGGCCCTGGGGATGCACCTCTTGCTTGGCGTGGGGCAGGGCAGCGCCACGCCGCCCCGGCTCATCGTGCTGCGCCACGAGCCGCCCGACGCGCCGTCGTGGCCCGTGCTGGGGTTGGTGGGGAAGGGGATCACGTTCGACACTGGCGGCATCTCGATCAAGCCAGCCGAGAGCATGGAGAAGATGAAGCACGACATGTCCGGCGGATCCGCCGTGATCGCCGCGCTGCGGGCCGTTCGCCTGCTCGGGGCACCGGTCAAGGTCATCGGGCTCGTGCCCGCCGCCGAGAACATGCCCGGCGGGCGTGCGCTGAAGCCAGGTGACATCGTCCGGGCTGCGAGCGGCAAGACCGTCGAGGTGAACAACACCGACGCCGAGGGGCGCCTCGTGCTGGCGGACGCGCTCTGGTATGCGAAGGAGCTCGGAGCGACACACCTCGTCGATGTGGCGACCCTGACGGGCGCCGTCGTGGTCGCCCTGGGCAAGTCGGTGTCAGGCCTGTTCGCGGCTCCAGACTGGTGGCGTGACCGCGTGCGCGAGACCGCTGACGCTGCCGGCGAGCGCGTCTGGCCGATGCCGGTCGATGACGACTACCTCGAGTTGCTGAAGAGCGATTACGCCGATCTGGTCAACACGGGCGGCCGGCCCGCGGGGGCGATCAGTGCCGCCATGTTCCTCAAGGAATTCGCGGGCGGCATTCCATGGGCCCATCTCGATGTGGCCGGAACGGCGTGGAACGACGACGCGAAGCCACACGAGCCAAAAGGAGCGACCGGCGTCGCGGTGAAGACGCTGGTCGACCTCGCGTTCACGGCGCACACCTGGCCTCGGCCGGAGTGAGTGTGAGCTGCTGGAGGCGCGGGCCGGGACTGCCGGGCACGCGGGTTCTGCTCTAGCGGGTCGGCTCGGTTCCGTGGAGGGAGCTGAGGTTCAGGCTCACCGACGAGTCGCGCGGATCAGTGTGCTTGGCGCGCCACACCCTGAACAGGATGAAGAGGCCGCCAGCGAGGAGTCCGACGACCGCGGCGGCAATCAGGACAAAGCCCACGAAGCCAACGGCGCCGAGCAGGATGTCGGCGACGCTCGTCTCGCGCGTCGGCTCTTCGACCACCCTGACCACGATTGGCGTGACCGGCTGCAGGATCACGATCCGATTGTAATGGAATCGGGTGCGCCGAGCGCGCGCTACTGCAGGGCGACCGTGCCGACCGACTTGAGCGACCGCTGGTAGCGAAGCACCGCGTCGTAGAGGGCCTCGGCAATGCGCTGCCGATAGGGCGAGGAGCGCAGCAACTGGCCCTCGCGCGGGTGCGTGAGGAACGATACCTCGGCCAGGACGCTCGGCATCCCTGCCCCGATGAGCACGACGAAGGGCGCCTGCTTCACGCCAAGATCACGCACGCCGGGGTCCTGGGACCGCAGCTGCCTGATCATCGCCGACTGAACCATGCGCGCGAAGTCGCGCGACTCGTCGAGCTTGTTATTGAGCGCGATGGCCTTGAGGAGGTCGGGCAGCTGGCGCATGGCCTGCACCGACGCCGAGTTCTCGCGCGCCGCCACCGCTTCGGCGGCAGGGTTGGTGGCGAAGTTCAGGACGTAGGTCTCGATTCCGCGGGCCGCCGTGTTCCGACTGGCATTGGCGTGAATCGAGAGGAACAGGTCGGCGCGCTCGCGGTTGGCCATTGCCGTTCGCGCTTCCAATGGGAGGTACACGTCGGTCCGCCGCGTGAGGACCACCTCGAAGCCCGGCTGCGCCAGCAGCAGCTTCTCGAGGCGGAGCGCAATGTCGAGCACGAGGCTGGCCTCGCTGGCCCCCTTGTGCCGGGCTCCCGGGTCGTGACCGCCGTGGCCTGGATCGATCACGATTCGAGACACACCGAGGCCGAGTTGCCGGGCCAGCGAGAAGCCACCCGTCAGGTTGGTTGCGGGTGCCGCGGGCGCAGCAGCGCTGAGCAGTTCCTCCGTTGGCTCGGCGGGAGTGGTCGTGACGCCGCTGGCCTCGAGCGTGACGGGCGGGGGAACCGGAACGCCGCTCGCGCCCCGGGCACCTGCCGAACGGCCGGAGGTCGGCGTCGCCGAGGCCGGCAGACCAGCGCCAGCGGCCATTCCGAGGGGAAGGGCCCGGCTGGGGAGGGGGACGGCGGCCACTGCCTGGGCTCGTTCGAAATCGACCACGAGCCTGAACGGGTTGTACAGCGTGAACACGCTGTAGCGTTGCACCCCGTCAAG
>JAFNAJ010000232.1 GCA_017860085.1 Acidobacteriota bacterium
TGCCGACTGGGGCCTCGGCGCAGGCTGCCCGGCAACGGGCGCAGCCCACCAACACGCCGCCACGAGGGCGCAGAGTACCAGGGCTGGTCGAGGGTCGCGTGCGTTCACGAGCGTCGGGCGGGCATCACACCGTGGCTCCTCCCATGATATTCGACCCGAGCGGGCGGGAGGTCAGTCGGCGCCGGGGTCAACGGTCCCTGCCGTCCCATCGACGGCCACGATCTGGCCATTGCGCAGCCGGCGGGTCACGTCGCGCACGCCCATGACAGCCGGCAGCCGCATCTCGCGCGCGGTGACCGCGCCGTGCGACAGCGGCCCTCCGGCTTCGGTCACCAATCCCGACGCGCTGTAGAACAGCGGGGTCCACGCCGGGTTCGTGGTCTTCGCAATGAGCACCGCGCCGGCCGGGAACCTGGCGAAATCGTCCGGCCCGGTGACGATGAAGCATGGCCCGGTCACCTGGCCGGGGCTCCCGGGGAGTCCGCGCAGCGCCTGCCCACCGAGCGACGGCGCCGGGGCAGTCCCGCGCGTCCACGGAGGAGGCGACGCCCACGCCCGGTCGTATCCGCGCTTGGTGTCGTACGCCAGGCGCCGCACCCGCGCGGCGTCGATGCTCGGGTACGCCACGACGGCCGCCTCCACCTGGTCCTTTCGCAGGAAGAAGATGTCTTCGGCCGCGTCGAGGGCGCCGCACGCGACGAGGCGCTCGCCGAGCGCGCAGGCCACGCGCCGGGCCACCGGGTTGAGACGCGTGGTTTCGTAGTGCTCCACGTCGTCGAGGGTGGTGTACGCGCGCGCCAGCCGGATCAACTCGCGGAAGAAGAACCGCAGGTCCGGGGGGACGGCGGAGAGGAACTGATGCTCGGTGTCGAACTGCCGCGCCTGCTGGTCGCGAGCGGTCGTTGCCGGGTCCTCGTCGATCCCGGCCCGGAGGATGAGCGCGATGGAGTCGAGGACCACCCCCGGCTGGCCCGACCACGTCGGCTGCAGGTAGTCCATGTCGAGCTCGCGATGCCCGTGATCGTCGAGGAAGCGCGCGAAACGGGCCGCAAAGGCGGGGAAGGCTTCGAGGCGTCGTTCCGCCGCGATGACGCGTCCAGGGGCCGCCAGCAGCAGCGTGTGGAGCGCCGGGGTGTCGGCCGCGAGCCGCGCCAGGCTGTGGATCTCACGATTGACGAGAGCCGTCTTCGTCTCGCAGCCGGCGAGCAGGCCGTCTACGACCCCGAGCACCCGGTCCGGTCCTGCGACCATCGACACCAGTGCGTGCAGCACCCGGTGCAGGATGGTCTGCGTGAGCGAGATCGCGATGTTCGGCCGGAAGTAGTCGGAGGCGAGGTCGAGCATCTCGACGACGTGGTCCCAGAGGGCGGGGACGTCGAGCTCGGCGACGGGCGCGGCCGAGAGGCGCCCGAGGCGCACGAGGTAGCGGTCGAGGTCGCGCGCCCAGATCACCGGCAGATCCACGACCCACTCATAGCGACGAGCGAGGGACGGCAGCTCGGCCACGAGCTCGGGCACGGAGCGTGCGCGAAGCGGGCGGAAGGTCCCCAGCAGCTCCACGGCCGTCTGGTTGCCATACACGTAGTGATCGAAGAGCGCGAACCAGTCCGAGCGGATGGGCGGCAGCCCCATGAGCGACAGCGAATGCGCGAGCGATCCCTTGAAGGCCACGCTGATGAAATCCCAGGTGAGGGGCGACATCGGGTTGGGGAAGCGCTCCGCCGACTCGTCGCGCGTCCAGCGGGGCTCGACGGCGGTGACCGGGCGTGACTGGAACAGGAAGAGCGTGTCGTCGTGCAGGCCCCACTCGGTGTCCTGCGGCCAGCCGTAGTGCGTTTCGACCGCACGCACGAGGTCGCCCACCCTCGAGACCTGTGCTTCCGTGAGACAAGGCTCGCTGGCGCGCGCGTCCTCCGTCGGCCGAGACGTCGTTCCAGATCGAGTGGCCACGACCGCCTCGCGCTTGGCGCCGATCCGCCGGTCGACGACTTGCAGCGAGCACTTGTCCACCTCGAAATGATCGACGTCGGCTTCGCCGGAGACCACCGATTCGCCGAGTCCATAGTTGGCATCGATGACGATGCGATCGACGCGCCCCGCGACCGGGTCGATCGAGAAGCCCACACCCGCGACGTCGCAGGCGACTTGCGCCTGGACGACCACGGCCATGCGCGCGGCGTGCTGGTCGAAGCCCTGGTGGTGGCGATAGGCCACGGCGCGGTCGCCCCACAGCGAGACGAAGCAGTCGCGGACGCGCGTGGCGACGTTGGCGGCCGTCACGTTGAGGTAGGTGTCGTGGGCGCCGGCGAACGCGGCCTGCGCGAGGTCCTCGAACGACGAGGACGAGCGCACGGCCCACGCGGCGATCGGGACGTGGGCACCGCTCGTGCCGACGCGTGCGAGGGCGTCTCGGGTTTCCTGCTCGATCTCGGGGGGCAGGGGAAGGGCCGCCAGTTGTTCCCTGATCGCGCGGCACTGGTCGCGCAGGTGCTCGGCGTTTGCGAGGTCGAGGGCGTTGACCGCCGCCCGCAGCCAGGGGGCGTGCGCCACGAAGCGCGAATACGCCTCCGTCGTGATCACGAACCCGACCGGGACTGGAAAGCCCGCGGCGGCGAGCGCCATGAGATTCCGGCCCTTGCCGCCCACGAGCGGCGTGACGCCGAACTCGGATCGGTGGAAATCGACGGCGAGGGGGATGGCGTTCATGGGGTCACCTCGTGGGGGCTGTCGAGCCGTGCGGCCAGCCTGCCGATGCTGTCGATGATGGCGCGTCCCTCGGAGGCGAGGTCCCGCTGCAGGGAGGGCTTTGTGAGAAAGCGGAGGAACGTGCGGGTCCGGCGCAGGGCGCTGCCGGCGCGCTCCCGGTACAGCAGGGCGTAATAGCCGGTGTAGGGGAGCAGCGCGGAGTAAAGCGCGGCCCACGCGGGCGGCATCAGCCACCAGGCGAGCGTGAGCACAGCCAGGTACCACACGAGGAAGATCACCACGCCGGGGTAGACCGTGTTGGTGGCCCAGTGGTCCTCATCGGTGGACAAGGCGCGCGCGGCCGCGCGGGTCGCCAGGTACGGAGCGGCGTGGTGGAGGGTTCCCCACCCGGCAAGCGGTGCGCCCACCACCAGCAGCTCGAACTCACGAAGCACGAACAGCGCGACACGCCCGGGGTGCATCGACAAGAAGACCTCGGCCGGGAGAATGCCCGCGCGGCGGAGCGCCGCGCGATACCGCCCGATCCGCTGGACGAGCGCCTGCACCGCATCAGGCGCCTCGTGGCTCAGCTGTCGATATCCCTCCTGCAACCGCGCCAGTAGGCGGAACCACGCCGCCACCTCGGGCTCGTCACGTCCGAGCGGCGCAGGCATGGCGCCGGCCGTGACCACGAGCTCGGCCGCCATCCCAAGCACGGCCGACTCGCGCCGCGAGTCGTAGTTGAGCGTGATGGCACGCACGCGGTCGTAGATGTCCTGGGTGAGGGCGCGCGCGTCAGCGCCGGGGTGGTCGGCCAGCCAGCGCGAGGCGTCGACCGGTTCGCCACATCGCAGCCACACCGAGGAGCGGAACGTGTCCTTGTCTGTGTAGTGGAGTCCCACGGGGACGACGCTCAGGGCCTTCGAAGGACCGTGTCGCTGCGCGAACGCCACCGCGAGTCGGGCGGCCCCGCTGTGGAACGGGCGCAGCGCGGGACCGGAGTGGCTGACACCCTCGGGAAACAGGCACACCGCGCCGCCGGCGTCCAGAATGGCGCCAAGGCGCGCGAGCGCTTCGACGTTCTGCCGTGGGTCGGCCCCCTTGTCGACGTCCTGTCGACGGTGCACGACCACGACCCCGAGTGCCCAGAACAACGCGCGGAGCAGCGGGTTCTGGCGCAGCACGTGCTTGGCCGTCACGGTGAGGCGCCGATCGATCGCGGTGACCAGCACCAGGGGGTCGACCAGCGAGTTCGTGTGGTTGGGCAGGAGCAACACGGCGCCTTGCGCCGGCACGCGGTCGAGTCCCTCGACCTCGATGCGCCGGAAGAACACCTCAAGTGCGATCGTCGCCAGCAGACGGAAGGCCGAGTACAGCATGCGCGTCTTCGCCCGGAAGAGGTGTGAGGCCGTGTGCCATCCGCGCGCGCATCCAGCGGCGGACCAGCGCCGGTCCCGTGCGCACGCACAGCAGCGCGATGACCGTGCCCGCGACGAGATCGATGACGTAGTGGTAGCGCAGGACGAGCGTGGCGCCGTAGATCGAGACGACGATCGGGAAGTATGTCAGCCCGCGGAGGCGGTTGGTGCGCAGGTCGAAGACGCACAGGTACAGCGAGCTGCCGACGTGCAGGCTGGGAAAGGCGCCGAAGAAGCCGCCCGTCGACGCCACGCCCCGCACCACGAGGTCGTGGAACGCGCCACCGTGCAGCGCGCTCACGTAGTCGGCCGCATGGAAGGCGATCGGTCCTTGCGCCGGGAGGAAGACGTACCCCAGGTAGCTCGTCGCGTACGTGAGCATCCAGCCGGTGAGGAACGCGTCGCGCTCGACGGGCGGCCGGCCCAGGGTGCCCAGCGCCGCCGAGAGGTAGATGTAGGGAATGAACAACGCGTAAGGCACCGCGAACGCCTCGACGAGGAGGGGCGTCTGCAGGCGCTCGAGTGCCACCGGGTGCAGACCGAGCAGGTGGGCGTCCACCCAGCTCAGCGCGGCGTCGGCCGGCGGCATTGCGGCCAGCCCCAGGTGTCCAAGCGTGGTGTAGAGCGTGAAGACCACGCCGACGGTGACGGCCGGGCGGGCCGCCTGCGCGATCCATCGCGACTGGCTGGTTGCGGCAAAAGCGACGTAGGCCGTGAAGCCCGCCAGCAGCGCGGCGTGGACGAGGAGCGACGACCACACCTCGGCGGCGCCCCCGGGCACGCGCGCCAGGCACACGAGCACGGCGATCGCCAGGATCAACCACACCGCACGGTCGGCCGGGTGGATGCGCGCGAGCATGCCGGAACAGGCCGAGTATCCCGCCCGATCCGGGGGCTGTCAATCGCGGTCTCGGGCCATCGGCTGGCGTCGATCGCGAAACGGCGCCATCATACGCGCGTGGAGGCGACATGATGTGTACCTGTCAACGGCCGCGCCTGCGGTTGTCACTCGCGTTCGTGGTCGGCGACCGGGGGCCAGACGCCCGACTGGAACCGGGTCCGCAGCTTCTTCCTGCCCGAGGCCGTGGTCGTGCTGCGCACCAGCCGGACGGCGATGTCGGTCTTCTCGCTCGACGGCTTCGTGAAGGACTTCGTGGACTTCTACGAGCGGCCCATGAAGGTCGGCGACAAGGCGGTCACGCCAAAGGTCGACGGCTTCACCGAGCGGGTCGTGCAGCTGAAGTCGTGGGTCTTCGGGGACATCGCCCACATCCTGGTGCTGTACGAGGCGCACATTCCCGGCTCGTCTCGCCCGCCCCAGCAGGGCGTGGACAGCTGGGAGCTCGTGCGGCGCGAGGGGCGCTGGTGGATTGCGGCAGTGACGAACGAGATCGTCACGCCCGATCGGCCGGTGCCGCCCGAGCTACGAACAGAGCGGTAGGTTCCTCGGTACGGTTCTTGATAGCGAGGAGCTCGTGACCTCCCGCAGTTGGCTGTTCCGACGACTTCAGGCGTCTCATCTCGCTGGCCGCTTTCGCGACCTGCGCGCCTGGTCGCGTCAACTCTCGGTCAGGGCCGAACCGGTTCCGCGGGCCAGCGCGGCGCTCGTCATCGCCCCGCATCCCGACGACGAGTCGATCGGGTGCGGCGGGACGGTTGCCCTGATGGTGGCAGCCGGCGCCAAGGTGGACGTCGTCTACACGACGAACGGCGCGAGGGGCGCGGCGGATCGATCGACGGCCCAGGCCGGTCCCTCGCAGGCCCTCGCGAAGCGGCGCGCCGAGGAGGCCCGGGCCGCCTGCTCGATGCTCGGCGTGCGCGACGTCGTGTTCCTCGACGCCGAAGACAGCGGTCTCCATCACCGGCTCGACCTGGTTGGCGCGCTTCGGGACGTGGTCCATCGGAACGCCTACGACATCGTGTTCATGCCCTGGCCATACGACGGTCACGTCGACCACCGGTCGAGCTTCGAGCTCGGGCGGCGCGCGCTGCGCCGGATCACACCAGCCCCGGCGGTCTGGCTCTACGAGGTCTGGACGCCGCTCGTCCCGAACGCGGCGGTGGACATCAGCGCGGCTGCGGACGTGAAGCGCCGGGCGATCGCCTGCCATGCCAGTCAGCTCGACGCGCTGGATTACGTGGAGCTCGGCATGGCGCTCAGCCGCTACCGCAGTGGGCTGCGCCCGGGTGCCGTGGCCGCCGAAGCGTTTTTCGTCACAGCAGGGAACGAGCTCGGGCAGTTCAGGGGGTAGATGGGCCGGGTTGCCTCGACGCGGTATCGGCGAGCAGCCGCTCGATGCGGTCGACGTAGCGGCTGTGCGTGAACATGGAGTCGACGTGGGCGCGCGCGGCACGCGCGAGCCGACGTGACAGGTCGGGCGAGCCTCGCAGCTCCCCGAGCCGCGCGGCCAGCCCTTCCGCGTCGTCCGCGTCGAACAGCAGTGCGTTTTCTCCGTCGGAGAGGGCTTCGGCATGGCCTCCGCGGCGGGTGGCGACCACCGTCGTGCCCGAGGCCATCGCCTCGAGGTGCGTGAGACCGAACCCCTCGATGGGGTGCGACGCGAAGGCCAGCACGTCGTGCGCCCGGTACACGGCCGGGAGATCCTCGTGGCGGACGAAGCCGCGAAACTCGACGCGCGCAGGGCCCGTGGCCGCCGCGCGGAGCCGGCCCTTGTAGGCTTCGTTCGCGCTGTCGCCCACAATCGTGAGCTCGACCGGGAACCGGCGCGCCGCGCGATGGGCGCCGTCGATGACGGTATGCACGCCCTTGTAGTCGAGCAGCGCGCCGACGAACAGGAGGCGCAAGGGCTCGTGCAGCCGCCCGGGGTCCGGCTTGGACGGAAACGCGGCGATCGGGATGCCCTGGTGAATGACCTCCGCGTGAGGCACCGGCACACCCATCGCCACGAGTCGCCTCTTGAGGTCGGTGCTGATGCAGGTCACCGACCGCCAACGCAGGTCGTCCACGTAGCGGCGTCCCAGGGCGTGGCGGCGGCACAACGACCGCGCGCGCCCGGCCCAGCTGCGCGGGGCCCGCGTGATCCTCGGCCGTATGTAGTTGGCGAGGTTCACGTCGTTGATGGTGTAGACGACCGACGTCGTCGATTCCTCTGCCGCCCGGGCTGCACCGAGCGAGATTCGCAACTGGCTCCACATGAAGACCACGTCCGGCCGCTCGGCGCGCAGCACGCTGTCGGTGACCGCCTGGTTGTGACGCTCAACCCGACGGTAGCCGAGATCGCCGATTCGGTAAGGCTGGTCGAACGGAGAGAGGAGGCGGAGCCGTCGATCGATGCGCACGCGCGACCCGTCGGGATCCGCCGTGCCCCAGGGGGTCGTCAGGACCGCGACGTCATGTCCGCGAGACGCCAGCGCTTCAGTGGTCTGACGGCACAGAAGCTCGTAGCCGCCCACGACTCCCGGGGGATAGAGGTTCGAAACCACGAGGATCTTCATCAACCGGCGATCCGCTCACCGTCGGTCGAGCAAGAGTTCTGCCAGCCGGCCGGCGGGGAAGCCGTCGCGAAACGGCCCTGTCAGGGAGGTTCCGGCCCGCCGCGCGGGGCGTTTCGCCCCGCGCTGAGGCAGCTTGGCACGACCGCATGCGCCGTGCGTCTTCCCACGAAAAGAGCGATACTGGCCGCGCCGTGCAGATTCTCATCGTCGAGGACGAGGACGACATCCGGGCCATCGTGCGCCTCAGTCTCGAGCGCCTTGGAGGGATGACGGTGATCGAGGCGTCGAGCGGGAGAGCGGCGCTGAAGCTGGCGGCCCGGGAGCACCCGGACGCGATCCTGCTGGACGTCATGATGCCTGAAATGGACGGCGCGGAGACGCTCGCGGCACTGCGGCGGGACCAGGCGACCGCCGGCATTCCAGTCGTCTTCCTGACGGCCAAGGCTCTGCCGGGCGAAGTCGATCGTCTGAAGGAGCTGGGCGCGCTTGCCGTGCTTACCAAGCCCTTTGATCCGTCCACGCTTGCCGGCCAGGTACGCGCCGCCGTCGAATCCCGTCGCCCCGGTGACACGGTG
>JAFNAJ010000233.1 GCA_017860085.1 Acidobacteriota bacterium
ACGATCGATCGTCGCCTCGAGCTCCGTCGAAATGCGGCCAAGCGAGTGCAGCGCGACACGCACGTCCCGACAGGGCTGCAGGTGCAGCGAGAGGTCGACCTCGCCTCCCTGTGCGCGCCGTTCGACGGCCACGAGCGTTGCGCGGCCCGGGGCGTATACCGGGACCTCCGTCGGTGCGCCGTCGGCATCGAGCGTCGGACTGAGGGACACGTGTGGGATGGGCAGCGTACGCGCGGGCGGGGCGAGGGCCCCGAGCGGCACGATGGCCCTGAGCAGGTCGGGCGACACCGGTGAGGTGGTGAAGAGTTCCGTGCGCGCGTCGCACGGCTCCTGCCACGCAGCCGATCGCTTGGCCCCGTGGATCGTCACACGCACCGCACTGCCGGGCTTGCCAGCCAGCAGAACCACCAGTTCGTTCTCCTCGAGCAGCGTGACCGCCATCGTGATGGTGGCTCGGCCGCTTCCGGAAAGGTGGCGCTCGGTGACGAGCAGCCGACCGTTGAGCCAGACTTCGGCGAGCACACCCGTCGGGCCGAGGTCTTCGACGAGCAGGGTGTAATCACCCCCGGCGTACGCCGGGAACCCGCTCGGCACCGCCACGGGCGTTCCCCGGCCTCGCACGAACGTCGAAGGACCGAAGACGACCTCGTGATCGGCCGGGATCGGTGGGAGACCTGCGTCGGGACCGACCGGGGTGGCGTGACCAACCGCAGGCCAAACCATCCCGAGTATCATCGCAGCGGCGAAGAGGCGTCTCATCAGGGTCCTCCGAGCGGGGAGCCGACCGTGTCGCCCGTGTGCAGAAGCCGCGCACTCGGCGCGCGGTCTTCGGCAAGGGTCTGGGGAGGCTGCCGGTGGTGCTGCAAGTCGCATACCCCGGGTAGCTGGGAGGATGGCGCGTCTTGTGACTTGCGTGGCCGACACGGATTGGACGCGAGCGCAGTGACCGACGCCCTGCCCGTGACCTCCTTTGTCAGTGTGCGTGCGCGCGCGGTACGCGCACATCACGGGCAGTGAGAGGCACACCCGAGCGTCGCCAGAGGGAGACGAGACGCGATGCGGATTGCCCTGGTACAGCTCTGCAACCGGCGCCGGCGCGAGCTGTACAGCCGATGGCTGACGGGCGACGGCTTCTGCTAGGATCCATGGTTGGGTCCGTGCCTCCGAGGTCGTGACGAGCGATGGGCGAAGCTGAGCATCCGGGTCCAGTGGTCGGCGTGAACGCGACCGAACCGGGCGCACCGAGGCGGCCGCACTGGCCGCGCGCGCTGGGGGTCGCCGCCGGCGTCGTCGCGGTTGCTGCGATCGGAGGGGTCTGGTGGCACCGCTCGAAGAGACGACGACGGGTCGAGGAGGAACTGACCCCGTTGAGTCACGAGTGGCTTGCCGAGCACTACTACAAGACCGGACAGAGCGGCGATCACGACTGATCCACCCTGAGACCCCTGGAACCTCACGATCATGCCTACCTTGACCGTCCCGTCCCTGCTCTCGAAGTTGCACATCAGCGATGTGAACGCCGGCGCGTGTGTCGGCCCGGATGACTGGATCACCGACCCAGCCGGCAAGGTGCTGGTGTCGCAGAACCCGACGACCGGTGAGACCATCGCGAAGGTCGCGCAGGCTACCGCCGCGACCTACGAGCGCGTGGTGTCGGAGGCCACGACCGCGTTCCACGCGTGGCGCATGGTGCCAGCGCCGAAGCGCGGCGAGGTCGTGCGCGACCTTGGCCAGGCACTGCGCGAGGTGAAGGAACCGCTCGGCGACCTCGTGTCGCTCGAGATGGGCAAGATCAAGGCCGAGGGGCACGGCGAGGTGCAGGAGATGATCGACATCTGCGACTTCGCCGTGGGGCTCTCGCGCCAGCTGTACGGGCTCACGATGGCCTCGGAGCGTCCCGCCCACCGCATGATGGAGCAGTGGCATCCGCTCGGCCCCGTCGGAGTGGTGACGGCCTTCAACTTCCCGGTGGCTGTCTGGGCCTGGAACACGGCCATTGCGGCCGTCTGCGGCGACCCGGTCGTGTGGAAGCCGGCGAGCCCCGTGCCGCTCTGCGCCGTGGCCGTGCAGCACGTGGCGAACCGCGTGATGGCGGATCACGGGCTGAAGGGCATCTTCACGCTGCTCATCGGGCCGGGCCGCGAGGTCGGCGAGCGGATGCTCGGCGACCGCCGCATCCCGCTGGTGTCGTTCACGGGATCGACGCAGGTGGGCGAGCACGTGGCCGAGGTGGTCGCCCGGCGGTTTGGCCGGACGATCCTCGAGCTCGGCGGCAACAACGCGATCATCGTGACCGAGGACGCCAACCTCGACTTGGCGACGAGGGCGATCCTCTTCGGCGCCGTCGGCACCGCCGGGCAACGCTGCACGTCCACGCGACGCATCATCGTGCACAAGAGCGTGGCGAAGACACTGACCGATCGGCTGGTCAAGGCTTACGGACAGGTGCGCATCGGCGACCCGCTCGATTCGCACACGCTGATGGGCCCGCTGGTGACGCCAGAGGCTGTGACCGACATGGTCAAGGCCCTCGACCAGGTGAAAGCCGAGGGTGGCGAGATCTTGTACGGCGGTAAGATCAGGCCGGACCTGGGACCGCAGTTCGTCGAGCCCACCATCGTGCGGATGTCGACGCAGACGCCGATCGTCAAGACCGAGACGTTTGCCCCGATCCTCTACGTGCTCGAGTACGACGACTTTCAGCAGGCCATCGACCTGCACAACGACGTCCCGCAGGGCCTGTCGAGCGCCATCTTCACCGAGAGCGTCCGCAAGGCCGAGGAGTTCGTGTCGGCCAAGGGTTCCGACTGCGGGATCGCAAACGTGAACATCGGCACCTCCGGCGCTGAGATCGGCGGGGCGTTCGGGGGCGAGAAGGAGACGGGGGGCGGGCGCGAGTCTGGCTCCGACGCGTGGAAGGTCTACATGCGTCGCCAGACCAACACCGTGAACTGGTCGATGGACCTCCCGCTCGCGCAGGGGATCAAGTTCGGCGAATAGGCCGAGGGCGAACCCTGGCGTTCGCGATCCGTCAAGTACAACCGAGGTCCCGGTTCTCGGAGGCCGATGCGCCTCGATCGCTGCCTGCGTCTTGCCCGTCCCGTCGTGATGTGGCTGGCGGTCTGCGCGGCCACGAGCGCCAGGGCCGCTCCGTCCGCATGGGCCCAGGCCGGGCGACCGGCCGCCGAGCACGCCTCGTCGGCGTGGCACTCGATCCCGCTGGCCGTCACGATTGACCAGCTCGCAACCACGGCCGCCCTGCCGATGCCGGCGGCGCCAGAGCTCTTTCTCTTCGACCTGATCCGCGTCGTCCACGAACGGCCCTTTGATGAGCCTCGTGCGCCGACCGGTCCGCTGGCCGACGTCCTCTCGACCCTGCGCGAGCCCGGCGCGAACGCGGTGACACTCGTTCCCCTGCCGTTGGCGCCCGAGATCTGGTCACGGGTGGTGTTCGGGCGTCCGGTGGCCCCCCAAGGTCTGGCGGCAGCCATTCTCGAGGATCGACGGGCGTCGCTGCTGTACGTGGGGCTGGGTGCGCTCGACTCGGAGACGCTCGCGGCACTCGAGCGCGATCCCGAACTGCTGGCCACGATCGCGGGCCAGCACGCTGCAGTGCTCGCCGCATTCGGACGCAGCGTGTCGATTCGCGACGGCAGGGTCCGCCTCCCACCGCCGGAGGAGTCCCGCGTGGCCTGGGAAGCCCTCGTGGGAGCGCCGGCATCCGATCCCGGCCGATTCCTGCCCGCGCTGCTCGGGCGCGATCGCGGACGCCTCGCGTATTTCTTCGACGCGGTCATGCAACTCGACGAAGCGCACCGCCGCTTCGTGATGGGTCTGGCGGCCGGTGCCGCCAGTGCGTCCGCCTTGCTCGCGGCGTACGAACCCGTCCGCACGGCCAGTCCGGAGTGGATCGCCGACGTGCATCCGTTCTACCGGCCACCGTTTGACCTCGTCGAGGCGTTGCGCGCGACCAGGGTGACCGACGATGGTCGTGTGCGGCCACCGGCCTCGCGTCTCGTGTGGGAACGGGTGTTCGCGGGCAGACGCGTGCTCGTGGGTGCATCGTCGCAGACCCCCACCCGGGATGAAGTCGACGCGCCATGGCTCCTGTCGCAGTGGCTTGGGTCGAACTACCGTGACGCGGCGGTGCAGCTCGACCAACTGCGGTTCGCTCAGCGGGCGTTCGCCGGGAGCGTCCCGTCGGATGCCGGTGCACTCGAGCGTGCGATCGTGGCGGTTGCACGCTATCCATCGCTCACGTTGACCCTCGAGCGACTTGGCGTCACCGGGCCTGCGACGTACGCGGCCGCGGCTGACGTTGCCGCAGCCGTCACCTCGCGCGCCACCCGGCGGGATGGCTTCGCGGCACTCTCCCTGTTCCAGGGGATGCTCGCGTTCATCGAGCGCGCCGCGTGGGCGGGCACGTTCGACCAGGCGCGCGCACAGCAACTGGCAGCGTCGCTGCTCGAGCAGCGCCCATCGCCGGGCGCCGACTACGAGGCCGCGCTGATCGAGTGGCTGTCGAAGACGCTGCTGCCCGCGTTCGGCGCGATCACCGACGTGGCACCAGCCTCCCGGCCCGAGCGGGTCGTGCTTGCCGCGCTCGCTGGCGTGAAGCGTGAGGCCCGCCGAGGCCCCCCGGTGCTCATCGAGTGGGAGGGCGAGCCCTATCGACTCGACATGGCCGCAGGCACACTGGCCCGCCTCGAGCGGTTCCGCACATACGTCGTGACGCCGACGCTGGAGCAGGCGCTGGCCCTCCACGGGGCGGTCGTGGAGCTGCAGCGGCCAGGCGCCGAGCCGAACGTCACGTCGCTGTCGGTCGTGCTCGACGGACTGGACGAGGTCGTGCCCGCTGGACGCGACGATGCCGAGATTCGCGCGTCGCTCGAACGGGCCCGGCGCGCGGCGTCTCGCCTGCGTGGCACCACCGGCGTCTCGCGACCCAGTGGCAGCACCCTTCGCGATCTCGTGCGTGTTCGCAACGTCGTCATGGCGGACGTCGTCCGGGCGCTGGCCTACCTGCCGAGCCTTGGCGACCCGGAAGGGCCGGCGCGGCTCGGCGGCGATGTCGCGCGTCGACATCGCTTCGACGCGCTGGAGTCATCG
>JAFNAJ010000234.1 GCA_017860085.1 Acidobacteriota bacterium
CCGGGTCATCGACGCCCGGAGATGGTTCCATGTACCATAGCCGGCTGATGTCGCCCATGTGCGGCGCGACGTCGGGCGGGAAGACCCCAGACGGAAACGAGGACGCATGTTGACCGACCTCACGATTGGTATGGCGGGTTCTGGCGGAGACGGCATCGTCTCGGCCGGCGATTCGCTGATGACGGCGCTGGCGCTCGAGGGCTACTACGCCATGCTCACCAAGAGCTTTGGACCGCAGATCCGCGGTGGCGAGTCCTCGTTCAAGCTGCGCCTCTCCACGGGGCACGTCTTGAATCCCGGCGGGCGCCTCGACGTGGCCGTGGCGCTCAACTGGGAGGACTTCCTCCGGTTTGGCGCCGAGCTGCCGGTTGGGGGGCACACGACGGTGATCTATGACCAGGTCACGAAGGTCGCTCCCGACGATATCCCGTTGCCAGGCGTGACCCCCGCGGAGGTGCTGGCCGTGCCCATCGAGGAGATGGCGAGGGAGACGGCGGGCACCGAGAAGGCCAAGAACACGGTGGTGCTCGGTCTCATGGCCGGCTGGCTCGGCCTGCCCGAGAACAGCATTCTGTCAGGCATTCGGAAGCGTTTCGGCAAGAAGGGCGCCGAGATGATGGAGAAGAACGAGCGGGCGTTCGCGGTGGGGAAGGCCTACGCGTTGGCCCACCCGCTTCGCGAGCTGGGCAGGATTGCCCCGCCCGCCGAAGGCGCAAGCCGGAAGCTCGTGACCGATGGCAACGAAATCTGCGGTGCGGCGGCAATCTTTGCCGGGTGCGATTTCTTCGCCGGCTATCCGATCACGCCTTCTTCGGAGATCATGCACTTCCTGAACCGGGAGATCTGGAAGTACGGCGGCGTGATGCTGCAGTGCGAGGACGAGATCGCCAGTGTCGGCGCCTGCGTCGGAGCGTCGTTTGCCGGGAAGAAGGTGATGACCGCCACGTCGGGTCCGGGCATGTCGCTCAAGACCGAGATCCTCGGCCTGGCCAGCATCGCCGAGTTGCCGCTGGTCTGCGTCAACGTCCAGCGCGGCGGTCCGTCGACCGGGATTCCGACAAAGAGCGAGCAGTCGGACGTGTTCCAGGCGATTTTCTCGGCCCATGGAGACATCGTGCGCCCCGTGCTTGCGCCGGTCGACGTCGAGGACACGTTCGGGATCACGGTCGAGGCCTTCAACATCGCCGAGCATTACCAGACGCCTGTCATCATCTTGTCGGACCAGGAAATCTCGCAGCGCAAGGAAGCCGTGGACCCCATCGATACGTCGGCGTTCAAGCTGGTGGAGCGGCGCCGTCCGACCGACCGCGAGCTCGACCCTTACGTGCGGTTCCGCTTCACCGAGTCGGGGGTCAGCCCCATCAGCCACCCGGGCCTGAAGGGCGGCAACTACCTCGCGTCGGGCATCGAGCACACCGAGTCGGGCGCGCCCACGGCGAGTGGCGAGATCCACGCCAAGATGAACGACAAGCGGATTCGCAAGTTCGCGCCGCTGCACCGTCGTCGCGACCTGTTCGTGCACGACGGGCCTGAGGCATCGCCTGTGGCGCTCGTGGCCTGGGGAAGCGTGGCGGGGATCGTTCTGGAGGCCGCCCGCCTGGCGCGGGCTGAAGGCCTGAAGGTGAAGGCCCTCGTGCCGAAGTTGCTCTACCCGTTTGCCGAGGACGTCTACCAGGACTTCTTCGCGTCGGTGCGGCGTGGCCTGGTCGTCGAGCAGTCGCACCAGGGGCAGTTCTTCCGGGTCATGCGCATGTTCGTGGACGTGCCGAAGGGGGTCGAATCGCTGGCGCGCAGCGGCTCCAACCCGTTCCTGCCCGACGAGATCGTGGCGCGGGTGCGCGCCCTGTCACTGGCGCTGCAGGACGAGCATTCGCCGGTCCGACAGGTGTGCCAGGACTGAACGACCGATCGGGGATGAGTGAAGGACACCAGCGATGACAACCAACGTTGAGGTATATCAGGCCAAGGACTACAAGAGCGAGCTCAAGCCGATCTGGTGCCCCGGCTGCGGCGACTTCGGCGTCGTCCAGGCGATCTATCGGGCCCTGGCGTCGGTGGGGCGCCCTCCGCACGAAATCGCGTTCGTGTCGGGAATCGGGTGTTCGAGCCGGATTCCGGGCTACACGACCGCGTACGGCTTCAACTCCGTCCACGGGCGCGCGCTGCCCATCGCGCAGGGCATCAAGCTGGCCAACCCCGATCTGCTCGTGCTTGTCGCCGGCGGCGACGGCGACGGGTTTTCCATCGGTGGCGGCCACGTCGCTCACGCGATCCGCCGCAACCTCGACATGACCTACATCATCATGGACAACCAGATCTACGGGTTGACCAAGGGCCAGCTCTCGCCAACTTCACCCCGGGGTCTCACGACGGCCTCGTCGAGTTACGGCAGCATGGAAGACTCGGTGAACCCGCTGCTGTACGTCCTCGGATACGGCGCCCGGTTCGTGGCGCAGGGGACGCCGGCCGACATGGCGGGCCTGGCCGGCGTCATCGAGGAGGGCATCCGGTTCCCGGGCTTCGCCTTCATCAACGTGCAGTCGCCGTGCGTCACGTATGGGCAGGCCGACCAGCAGCTGAAGACGCAGAAGTCCAAGATGGTGACGCTCCAGTCGCTTGGTCACGACTCGGCCAGTCGCATCAAGGCCATGGAGCTTGCGCAGGAGTACGGCCACACGCTCTATACGGGCGTGTTCTATCGCGACCCGAATCCAGGCCCGACGCTCGACGACTTCGTGAGAGAGCGGCACACCGCCCTGAGCCAACGCGCCTTGCCACGCGCGAGCGTGCTGGACGTGTTCCAGCCCCACTGACGCCCGGCCTTCCCCCCGAGGCCCCGGCGCGGTTCGAGGCGGGCGGGGTCGCCCTAGGACTCCGCCTCGAGCGGCGCGGGCGTCTCGACCGGTGCCGGCACGACGCGCGTGAACTGGCCGCGCTGCAACAGTTCGCGCCCACGTCCCCCGCGCGCCGTGACCTCGTACTTGGCCGTGCTGACCGTCTGCACGGCTCCGCGGCTCGTCTCGACGGTCAGCAGGTCGCGGTCGCCGGTCGAGGCAACGAAGCCGAGGACCCTGTCTGCGCCCGGCTTGATCTTGACCAGAATGACGCCCTTACCGGGCCCCGACAGGAAATTGATTTCGCCGACCGGGCACAGCAGCGCGCGGGCCTCCCGGGTCACCGCGATGACCGTCTCGCGGCCATGCACGGCGGCCACGCCCACGACGTCCGCACCCTCGGCCGGACGCGCGAATCGGCGGCCCGCTCGCGTGCTCGGCTGCAGGAAGGGCGCCAGCGAGAATCGCAGGCTGTAGCCGTCGCTCGTGACGGCCACCGCGTGGGTGGGCGGCGGCTCGCTCTCGTCGGCCGAGGCAATGGCCCCGGTTGCGCGCGGGTCGAGGCTGAGCGCGGCGATGACCCGCTCGCCGTCCCTGAACTTGAACAGCCGTTGAATCGGCTCGCCGTACCCCGTGGACGCCGGCACGTCGACGATGCGGCTCGTGTAGGCGACGCCGAAGTTCGTGAAGAACACCACCGACGCCCTGGTGCTGCCGGCCTGCGCCGCCAGCACGCTGTCGCCCTCTCGGAGGCGCGTGGCGCCGACGTCACGCACCTCCTTCTGGCGCTTCACCCAGCCGTCGTTCGAGACGATGACCACGTTGTCCTCGTCGACGATGAAGTCGTCGGCGGAGTACTCGGTGGCATCTTCGGCCTCCTCGATTCGGGTGCGACGTGCGTCCGACTTGCCGGCGTACTGCTGCTGCACCGCCTCGATCTCGGCGCGGACGATGTCCCAGCGGCCTTCCTCGCTGCGCAGCAGGCCCTGCACCTCGCGCAGGCGCGTGCGTTTTTCGGCAAGCTCCTCGCGGATCACGAGGATCTCGAGCCGGGCCAGGCGATAAATCTTCAGCTCGAGAATCGCGTCGACCTGCTCGGCGTCGAGTTCGAACCTGGCCATGATGCGTTCGGCGGCGTCCTTCTTGCCGTCCGAGCGGCGGATGATCCGCAGAATCTCGTCGAGGGCATCGAAGACCTTCTCGAAGCCCTCGAGGAGGTGGATCCGTTTGGCGAGGGCCGCGCGCTCGTGCGCGAGGCGTCTCGTGACGACCTCGAGGCGGAAGTGGAGGAAGTGCCACAGCATTGCCTTGAGGTCGAGCCGTTCCGGGCGGCACACCTCCGGGTTGTCGGTCGGCACGAGGCACGTGAGGTTCACGTTGACGTTCACCTGGAGCGGCGTGTGCTTGAACAGGTACGCCATCACCATGCGCTCGTCCGCATCGCGCTTCAGCTCGAGTTCGATGCGGACATCGTCGGTCGAGACATCGCGAACGTCGAGCAGCGGCGGCAGCTTGCGAGCCGCGACGATGTCGGCGATGCGTTCGACGAGGGCCGACTTGTTGACGGTGTACGGCACGCTGGTGACGAGCACCGTCTTGCCCGACCGGGATGCGCGCCCGGGCTCCCACGTCGCGCGCAGGCGGATCGCGCCGGATCCGGTCCGGTAGATCTCCTTGATCTCGTCGGGAGTGTTGAGGATCTGGCCCCCGGTGGGGAAGTCGGGCCCCTTGACGTACCGGCAGAGCTGCGCGCTGGTGAGTTCGGGATTGCCGAGCAGCTTCAAGAGCGCCGTGCACACTTCGCCGAGGTGATGGGGCGGCACGTTGGTGGCCATGCCGACGGCGATACCCGTGGCGCCGTTGACGAGCAGGTTGGGGATGCGCGCCGGCAGGACGACGGGCTCGTCGCGGGTACCGTCGTAGTTCGGGCGGAACGGCACGGTGTCGCGATCGATCTCGCCCAGCATCTCGTCGCTCAGGCGGGCCAGGCGGCACTCCGTGTAGCGCATGGCTGCCGCGGCATCTCCATCGAGCGAGCCGAAATTGCCAGACCCGTCGACCAGCGGGTACCGGAGCGAGAACGGCTGCGCCATGCGCACCAGGGTCTCGTAGATGGCCGCGTCGCCGTGGGGGTGCAGCGCCCCCATCACGTCGCCGACGACCTTGGCGCACTTACGGTGCTTGGCGTCGGCGGTCAGGTTCTGCTGCCACATCGTGAACAAGATGCGCCGCTGCACCGGCTTGAGGCCGTCGCGCGCGTCAGG
>JAFNAJ010000235.1 GCA_017860085.1 Acidobacteriota bacterium
CGACCGTTCACTCCTCCCACAACCAGTCTCTGAGATTCTTGAGCTGTTCCGACGTCGCGCCGGGTCGTACTTCGACCCGCCAGCCGTTGACGGGCTCAGCACCGAGCACCGCCTTGATGCGCGTGATGGCGCCGCGGCGAGCGACCAGCAGTTCGACCTGTTGACCGGGCCGATACGCCTGCCAGCGCTGCTCGAGCTGCTCGGGACGGACACGGAAGCCGTCGATTGCCACGACCTCATCGTCGGCGTCGAGCCCGGCATCGTAGGCCGGGGTGCCCCGACGCACGCTCGTGATGACCACGCATTCACCCTGGGCCGTTGTCTCGGCACCGAGCCAGCCGCGGTCGGTGCGCGCCTCCCCGGGCTTGAACCGCAGGCCGAACCAGTCGAGGGCCTCGGTGTAATCGAGCTCATTGGTGGAATCGACGGCGTGCTCGAACCACGATCCCAGGTCGGTGCCCGCGACCTCGGAGGCCGTCGCCCGGAACTGATCGGTCGAGTAACCGTGCTCACCGCCGTATCGCTCGAAGGCCAGGCGCATCACGTCGTCGAGCGAACGCGTGCCGCCGGTTCGCCGCCGGATGGTCGCGTCGAGCAGGAACGCAATGACGCCGCCTTTGGTGTAGTAGCTGATGGCGACGTTGGGCGAGTTCTCGTCGGGGCGGTACTGACGAATCCAGGCGTCGAACGATGACAGTGAGGCCGGTTGCGAGCGGCGTCCAGGCGTTGTCTGCAGCTGCTGGATGAGGCGCGACAGGTCGTCGAGGTATTCCTCGCGGGTCGAGAGCCCCGACCGGCGGAGCAGCAGGTCGCCGTAGTAGTCGGTGAAGCCCTCGGCAATCCAGAGGTTCTCGGTATAGACCTCGTTCTCGTAGTCGAACGGGCCAAGCTCCACGGGTCGCAGGCGCTTGACGTTCCACGCGTGGAAGTACTCGTGGCTCACGAGGCCGAGCCAGCCCACATAGTCTTTCCGCGTGCTGGTACGCCACCGGCTCGTCATCATCAGCGTCGAGTCCTTGTGCTCGAGGCCTCCGCCTGACTCGGTGATCAGGTTGAGGAACACGTAGCGGGGGTATGGCAGTCCACCCCAGAACCGCTCGGCGGTGCGCACGAGGCGCTCGACGTCACGTGCTGAACGCGGACCGTCCCAGATGCCAGCCTCGCCCTCGTTGACCAGGAGGTGCCGTTTGCCCGCCACCTCGAACGCGTAGCCTGTCTGATTGCCCGCGACGATGGGCGAGTCCACGAGCGTGTCATAGTCGGGCGAGACGTAGTGGTGGGGGCGACCGCCAGGGGCCGAGTCGAGGCTCGTGAAGCTCGTGTGCCACGCGGTCGGCAGATCGAGGCGCACCTCGTGGGGACGGGGCCCGCGGTCGTCAGCGATCGTGATGAAGGTGGGGGCGCCATTCAGGATGGCAAACCGATCCTCCACCCAGTTGGTGCGCACGCCCATCTCGCGGCAATACACGCGGTACGTGACCACGACCGACGCCGCGCCACGCGTCGCGACCCGCCAGCGGTTCTTGCGCGTCTTGTCCACCACGAGGTCGGTACCGTCGGCGAGGCGCGCCGCGAAACTCTCGACGTGACGCGCAAACTCGCGCACCAGGTAGGACCCAGGCGTCCACACGGGCATCATCATCTCGAGCGAGGGCCGCCGCCCGGTCGGCACCACTGCTTCGACCTCGACGTAGTGGGATTGTGGAGCGGGGAAGCGAAGCGTGTAGACGATCGGCTCGGCGGGCTGTGCCCCGCCGTATGACGGCGACAGCAAAGCGGCCGAGACAAAACACGCGGGAATGAGGGACGGGCGCGTTGTGATCATGGCGTGGCTCTCTGAAGCAACTGGCCGGCGAGGCCGGAGCAGATGTTACCCGAACCTGTGAGATCCTCTTGGGGCACGCCAGACCGTGCACGGATTCGAGGAGTCGTCGCCATGAGTGCCCCAGCAGACGGCTGCAACAGCGGCCCTGACGGCGCCGGGTGCAGGCCAGGCGCCGGAGGCTCCGCCCGAATTGGCCAACCTCCAGTGGCGCAACATCGGGCCGGCCTTCATGATCGGTCGGGTCGCCGACGTTGAAGGCGTGCCCGGCAACCCGGCCATCGTCTACGTCGGGTCGGCCTCGGGCGGCGTTTGGAAGACCCGATGAGCAGCCTGTCCAGTCGATTGGCGATCTCGCCCTCGAGCCCGGCAACCCCGACGTGATCTACGTGGGCACCGGCGAAGGGAACGCGCGCAACAGCGTGTCGTTCGGCGACGGTGTCCACAAGTCGACCGACGGTGGCAAGTCGTGGCGCCACCTTGGCCTCGAGAAGACCCGCTACATCACCAGGGTGCTGGTGAGCCCGCGCGACCCGCAGACGGTCTTCGTCGGCGCGCAAGGCACCATCTTCGGCCCGAGCCAGGAGCGCGGCGTCTTCGTGAGCCGCGACGGCGGGGACACCTGGTCGAAGACGCTCTATCTCGACGACCGGCACGGCGTGGCCGACCTCGACCTGAATCCCCAGAACCCCAACATCGTCTACGCCACGATGTGGTACTTCGACCGCAAGCCGTGGACGCACACCACCGGCAGCGAGCAGGGCGGCGTGTACCGGTCGACTGACGGCGGGCGCACGTGGGGGAAGCTGGAGAAGGGGCTGCCCAAGCTCATGGGCCGGATTGCCGTGAAGGTGGCGCCGAGCAATCCGCAGGTCGTCTACGTGCTGGCCGAGTCGCACGAGGGCACGTTGTTCCGCTCGTCTGACGGAGGCGACAGCTTCACGAAGGTGTCCGACGAGACCAACATCATCTCCCGGGGCCTTTACTACACGGATCTGCGTGTGGACCCGCGGGAGGAGAACCGCGTCTACGCGGTGGCGAGCCTGCTGCAGGTCTCCATCGACGGCGGCCGCACCTTCCGCCGCATGTCCCAGCAGACCCACATCGACTACCACTCGCTGTGGATTGACCCGCTCGACCCGAGCCGGATGTGGCAGGGGCAGGACGGGGGCATCGCCGTCTCCTACGACCGCGGTGAGCGGTGGGACGTGGTGAACAACATCGCGGTGTCGCAGTTCTACCAGGTGATGGCCGACAACCGGGAGCCGTTCTACTTCGTCGGGGGCGGCTTGCAGGACAACGGCGTGTGGCGCGCCCCGTCGCGCACGCGCGAGCCGGCTGGCATCCTCAACGAAGACTGGGTCATGGTGAGCTTCGGCGACGGCTTCACCTGGCTGCCACATCCCGACGACCCCGACGTTTCGCTGTCGCTCTCGCAAGGCGGGAACCTCTTCCGCACCGACACACGCACGCGCGAGCAGCAGCTGGTGGGCCCACAGGCGCGCCGCAACGACGGTGGTCCGGCCGGGGAGCTGAAGTACCGGTTCAACTGGAACGCCCCGCTCGTCGCCTCACCCCATGACCCGCGCACGGTCTACTTCGGCGGCAACGTGGTCTTCAAGTCGTCGGACTTCGGCACCACGTGGGAGGTGGTGAGTCCCGACCTCACCACCAACGACCCGGAGAAGCAGAAGACCGCTGGCGGGCCCGCCTGGCGTGAGAACACGACGGCCGAGTACCACTGCACGATCATCAGCCTCGCCGAGTCGCCCGTCGAACGCGGGGTGCTCTGGGCGGGCACCGACGATGGGTACGTGCAGGTGTCGCGTGACGGAGGTGCGACCTGGACCAACGTGTCGGCCAACGTGAAGGGTGTGGGGCCGACGCCGCCAGTGTCTCACGTGGAACCATCGCGAACGGCGGCGGGCACGGCTTACGTGTCCTTCGACCGCCACATGTTCGACGACTTCAAGCCCTACATCTTCAAGACCACCGACTTCGGTCGCACGTGGACCCGCATCACCGGGAATCTACCCGATGGCGCCTGGGTCTGGGTGGTGCGCGAAGACCCGAAGAACCCGAGCCTGATCTATGCCGGGACCGAAATCGGGGTGTTCGCGTCGCGCGACGGCGGCAGCACGTGGTTCAAGCTGCACCTGGGCAACCTGCCCGCGGTGTCGGTGCACGACATCTACATCCATCCTCGTGAGAACGACATCATTCTCGGGACCCACGGCCGGGGGATGTGGATCCTCGATGATGCGACGGCCGTGCAGCAACTGGGGCCGGAGGTGACGTCGAAGTCGGTGCACGTGTTCCCCGTGCCGCGCTCCTGGCGGTTCACGACACGATTCACCCGCTACGGACTCGGCGATCGGGCGTATCGAGGGGCCAACCCGCCTGGCGGGGCGCTCATCACCTACTGGCTGAAGGAGAAGCCTGCGAAGGACGCGCCGGTCTCCATCCGGATCCTGGACTCGACCGGGACCGTGGTGCGGGACCTGAAGAACGTGCCTGCCGAGGCGGGGATGAACCGCACGACGTGGGACCTCAGCTACGAACCCGCGAGACCCCGTCGTGCCGGTGCCGCGGATGAGTTCGCGATGTTCATGCCCAGGTTCGGGCCGCGAGCGGTGCCGGGCACGTATCGCGTGCGGCTCACGGTTGGCAAGGAGACGGTGGAGCAGCCCCTCGAGGTGCAGCTCGACCCGATGGTGAAGACGTCGGTGGACGACCTCCGTCGACAGTTCGACGTGGCCACGAAGCTCCGCGACCTGGAGTCGGAGGTGAACGACGTGCTTCGTTCGCTCGACGGCGCCAAGGATCAGCTCGAGGAGCGCCGCAAGACGGCCCGGACGTTCATGCGCGAGGTGCCGTCTGAGCTCGCCAAGGCGCTGGATGACCACGGCAAGCGGCTGGACGAGGCCATCGGACGGTTGGCCCGCCCATCGGGGGCGCCCACCTGGTCGGTGGGGCCGCGCATCGTCGAGCAACTGTCGGGACTGGCGTCGACCGTCGGCGGGGTGAATGCCGCGCCGACCGCTGCGCAGATGGCCTACTTCAGCGAACTCCAGGGAGCCGCGACCAGGGCGCTCGCCGAAAGCCGCCAGGCGTTTGCGGCCCTCGACGAACTGAATGCGGCCCTGGCGCGTTTCGGGATTCCAGCAGTGAAAGGCCCGGGCCTTTGATCGTGGCGTCGGCAGTGGGGACATCTGGCACGAGGGAGCGATGATGCGTCGACATCGCCTGTGGCTTGCGCTGTGTGGGGTGGCCCTGTCGTGGGGAGTCTCCGCCAGCGCGCAGCCGATCTTCACCACTGCACTCCCGGCGGAGGAGTTCGCCGCCAGGCGTGCCCGTGTCCTGGAGCGCATCGACGATGGCGTCGCCGTGCTGGCAGGGGCAACCGAGTATCCGGCCTACGTCAGGTTCCGCCAGAACAACCAGTTCTTCTACCTGACCGGCGTCGAGGTGCCGCGGGCGATCGTGCTGCTCGACGGTCGCACGAAGAGGACGATGCTGTTCGTGGCGCCACGAAACGAGCGTCTCGAGCGGTCGGAGGGGCCGACACTCGTGCCCGGGGCCGAAGCCGAGCGCCTCACGGGCATCGATGCCGTGCTCTCGCGCGACGGATTCGGTGCGGTCCTGACGGGTGTTGCCGGGCAAGGTCGTGCCGTGTTCATGCCGCACCGCGCGGAGAGCCTTGGCGCGTCGACGCCCGCGCAGGCCGCTTCGCACGCGGAGGCAGCGGCCAGCGATCCGTGGGATGGAAGGCCGTCGAAGGAAGCGGCGTTCATCGCGAAGGTGCGTGCGGCCGCCCCGCAGGTCGACGTGCGCGACCTCGACCCGATCCTCGACGAGCTTCGGATGATCAAGAGCCCGCGCGAGATCGCGCTCATCCGGGAGGCGACCCGCATTTCGGGCCTCGGCCTGATGGAGGGCATGCGCGCCGCCGCGCCCGGTCTCCACGAGTACGAGGTCGCAGCGGAGGCCGACTACGTGTTCAAGCGGCACAACGCCCAGGGCTCTGCCTACTTCGCGCTGGTCGCCGCAGGCAGGAACGCTCACTACCCGCACTACCACGCGTTGCAGAGCCAGCTGGCCGAGCGCGATCTCGTGCTGTTCGACTACGGGCCCGACTATCAGTACTACGCGGCCGATGTCACGCGGATGTTCCCGGCCAGCGGCCGCTTCGACCCGTGGCAGCGCGAGATCTACACGGTGTATCTGCGGCTCTACCAGGCGCTGATGACGTCGATCCGCCCCGGGGCGTCACCGAAGGCCATCGTTGACGGCGCCGTGGTGAAGATGGAGGCCGTGCTGCGGTCGTTCGAGTTCACCGATCCGACGATCAAGGCGGCGGCCGAGCGCTTCGTGGAGCACTACCGCGCCAGCCGTGGATCGAGCCTCGGCCATTTCGTGGGCATGGAGGTGCACGACGTGGAGGGCGAGTACGATGTCCTGAAGCCCGGGATGGTCTTCACGATCGAGCCCGCCCTCACGATCCCGGACGACCGCGTCTACGTGCGGCTCGAGGACATGATCCTCGTCACCGAGACGGGGTACGAGAACCTGTCGGCCTTCGTGCCCGTCGAGATCGACGACATCGAGAAGGTGATGGCCGAGCGAGGGCCCGGGCGGTAGGAGACATGTGGCAACGCCCAGGATCAACAGAGGTCCCGTGACGGCCAGGGTCCTCGTTCTCGGCAGCGTGGTGCTGATCGGCGCCTGCGGGGGCGGCGGCAACCGAGACGCCTTGCCTGCCACGAGCGCGCGCCCCTCCATCCTGCTCGTGACGCTCGACACGACCAGGGCCGACGCGATTGGCCCCGACGCGACCGGTGTCGAGACGCCCGCCTTCAACGCGCTCGCCGCACGCGGCCGCCGGTTTCGGCAGGCGTACGCCACGGTCCCCGAAACGCTGCCGTCGCACGTGTCCATGATGACGGGACTCTACCCGGCCGGGCACGGCGTTCACGAGAACGCCCGCAACGTTCCAGCCCACCACGCCGTAGCGGCCGAGCGCCTGCAGAGCGCTGGGTACCGGACGGCGGCTTTCTTGTCGGCCTTCGTGCTCGCCAAGCGCTTCGGGCTCGCCCGTGGGTTCGACGTGTACGACGACGAACTGCCGCCCGGCGAGGCCGAGCGGTCGTCGAAGGCGACCACCGACCGCGCTCTCGCTTACCTGGCGCAGCCCTCGGAGCAGCCGCTGTTCCTGTGGGTCCACTACTTCGACCCGCACGCGCCCTACGAGCCTCCGGCGCCGTTCCGCAGCCGCTACGAGGGCAG
>JAFNAJ010000522.1 GCA_017860085.1 Acidobacteriota bacterium
TACATCGCCAGGGGGTTCGCATGAGCCAGACGCTTGCCCAGACGCCGGTGCCGGCGCCGCCACGTCGCCTGCTCGGGCCCGGGGACGATTTCCTCGGCCATCCCCGCGGACTGACCGTGCTCGCCGCGACGGAGTTCTGGGATCGCGTCTCGTTCTTCGGCATGCAGGCGCTGCTCACGCTGTACATGGTGGAGCAGCTGCTGCTGCCCGGCCACGTCGAACGCGTGATCGGCTTCGGGCCGTTCCGCGCGGCGATCGAAAGCGTCACCGGGCCACTGTCGGCGCAGGCCCTCGCATTCCAGGTCTTCGGCATCTACATCGGGCTCGTCAACCTGACGCCGTTGCTTGGCGGCGTGCTCGGCGACCGGCTGCTCGGTCGACGCCACACCGTCACGCTCGGCGCCCTGCTCATGATCGCCGGGCATTTCTGCATGGCGTTCGACCAGTCGTTCCTGTTCGCGTTGCTGCTGTTGACCGTGGGCGCCGGTTGCCTCCGCGGCAACATCGTCTCGCAGGTCGGTGCGCTGTACTCGGTCGATGACCGCCGCCGGGCCGACGCGTTCCAGATCTACTATGCGGCCGTCAACACGGGCGCATTCGTCGCTCCGCTCATCACTGGCCTGCTGGGCAGGGCATACGGCTGGCACTACGGCTTCGGCTTCGCAGGGTTCGGCATGCTCGTCGGCCTGCTGATCTACCTGCGGGGCCAGCGCCACCTCGCTCCCGATGCCCCGCGCGCTGCTGCGCGAGCACGCGAGCGGCTTTCCGGCAAGGAATGGCGCGTCGTGGCCCTGCTCGTCGGCCTGATGCCGGTGCTGGCGACGTTCTGGGTCGCGCAGTCGCAGGTGTGGAACGTGTACAACGTCTGGGTGCGCGACCACGTCGACCTCGAAGTCGGTGGCTGGACGATGCCGGTGCCCTGGCTGCAGTCGGTCGACGGCCTCGCACCACTGGTGATGATGCCGCTGGTCGTGATGCTGTGGCGCCGCCAGGCCGCCAGAGGGCGCGAGACGGACGACCTCCACAAGCTCGCGATCGGCTGCCTGGTCTTCGCCCTCGCCACCGCGTGGCTCGCCGCCGGGCATCTCGTGACCCACGCGGGCGGCCGGATCCCGCTTGCGTGGGCCCTGCTGTTCCACATGGCGTCGAACGTCGGCTGGCTGTTCTTCGCACCGACCGCGATGGCGCTCTTCGCTCGCGCCGCGCCCCCATCGGTGAACGCGCAGATGATCGGCGTGTATTACCTCTCGATATTCGGCGGCAGCCTGTTGAGCGGACGCCTCGGCGTGCTCTACGAGCGCATCGAGCCGCAGGCCTTCTGGCTGCTGCACGCCGCGATCGCGGGCGCGGGCGGGCTCCTGCTGCTGCTGGTCGGGAACTGGCTGAGCCGCCAACTGCGTCTCGGGCCCCGGGGCTGACATCATGTCCGGCACCCTGACGTTCCGCGAGAAGCTCGCCTACGGCCTCGGCGACACCGCCTCGAACTTCTTCTTCCAGGCCCTTCAACATCTTCCTCGCCTACTACTACACCGACGTCGTCGGCATCAAAGACTCCGCCGCGGTCGGCACGCTCCTCGGCACCGTCCCGATCCTGGTCGCGCTGCTGAACCCGGTGATCGGCGTGCTCGCCGACCGGACCAATTCCCGCTGGGGCAAGTTCCGCCCATGGATCCTCTGGGGCGCGCTGCCCTACGGCATGCTCGGGTACGTGATGTTCGCCAACCCCGACTTCTCGCCGGACGGCAAACTCGTCTTCGCCTACGCCACCTACACGCTGATGCTCGTCGCCTACGCGGCGATCAACACGCCCTATTCGGCGCTGATGGGCGTCATGTCGCCCTCCTCCGAGGACCGCACCTCCCTTTCCGCGTACCGCTTCGCCTGCGCCTTCCTGGGTGCGCTGCTGATCGGCTGGCTGGTGCCGATCCTGAGCGAGTATTTCGCGACCGTCGCCGGCAGCAAGGCCGAGGGCTTCCGCTACACGATGGCCATCTTCGCCGTCGTCTCGGTCGTCATGTTCCTCTACACGTTCTTCAACACCCGCGAGCGCGTGTCCCCGCCGGCCGACCAGCAGGCCGCGCTGGGCGAGGACCTCCGCAACCTCTTCCGCAACGGGCCGTGGCTCGTGCTCTTCTTCGCCGGCTTCCTCGCACTGGCCAACACCGGCCTGCGCAGCGGCTCCGGCGTGTACTACTTCAAGTATGTCGTCGGCGACTTCGCCGCCCTCGGCAACTTCAACTTCGCCGGCTTCCTCGCCTTCATCTGCGGCGCGCTCAGCACCAAGGTGTTCACGCGCTTCGCCTCGCGGCGGAAACTCATGATCGGCCTGACGATCCTGAACGCCCTGGCCATGGCCTCCTTCTATTTCGCCGATCCACGCAACCTTCCGCTGCTCTACGCGCTCAACGTCTTCGCCATGTTCGTCGCCGGGCCCACCCCCGCCATCGTGTGGTCCATGTACGCCGACACCGCCGACTACGGGGAGTGGAAGTTCGGCCGCCGCAGCACGGGCCTGGTGTTCTCCGCCACGGTCTTCGTCCAGAAGGTCGGCCTCGCCATCGGCAGCGCCATGATCGGCTGGCTGCTCGCCTACTACGGCTACGTCGCCGAGGCCGAGCAGTCGGCGCGCGCGCTCCACGGCATCACGCTGCTCTACAGCGTGCTCCCGGGCGCCTTCGCTCTCCTCAGCGGACTCGCGATCTACTTCTACAGCCTCGAGGAGACGGACGTGAAGACGATCGAGGCCGAGCTCGCGGGCCGGAAGTGCAGATGACGGACTTCGCGTGGGCAATCGTGGGCCCCGGCCGGATCGCGCATCGGTTCGCCGATGCCGTCCACCGGCTGCCCGCAACGTATGTTCGCGGCGTGCTCGGCCGCGATGCCGGGCGCGTCGCGTCCTTCGTTGCGGACTGGTCGCGGCCGGGCAAGCCCACCCCTCAGGCGGCACTCGACCTCGACGCGCTGCTGCGCGACCCAGGCGTCGATGCGGTCTACATCGCCACGCCGCACTCCGCGCACGCCGCGTTCATCCG
>JAFNAJ010000236.1 GCA_017860085.1 Acidobacteriota bacterium
TGGCAGATCTTGACCAGGCTGTCGGTCAGATGTCGGTCCCAGACGTCGACCGCAGCCCGGTACCGAGCGCCGAGCGCCGAACACCAGGCGTCGAGTTGGAGCCCCGCGCCCCGAGTTCGGGCAGGGCCGACCTTCAGGTCCACCGGACCCGAGAGAACGAGTCATGAGACGCACAATCCTGATCGTCATCGCCATCGTCGCGGTCGCCGCGGCGACCTACTTCGCCCGCGGCTGGCTCGCGGATCTCCCGTTGGTAGGTCGCCACCTCGCCAGACCGCCTGCTCCGTCGGCGGACGTCTGGGTGTGTCCCATGCACCCAGAGGTGCGACAGGCAGGACCGGGGACATGCCCGAAGTGCGGGATGGACCTCGAACGGCAAGCGCCAGCTGGCGCGGCGTCCATGCAGGACCACGCGACTGTCAAGTCGCAGCCGACCAGGGGGAGTGTGCCGGAGCCGGTGCCAGCCGAGCCCAGGGCCGGCGTTTCGATCGACCTGCGTCGCCAGCAGCTCATCGGGGTCAGGCTGTCGCGGGCCGAGCGCCGCACCGTCACCCGAAACACGCGGGCCGTCGGGTTGGTGAAGTACGACGAAACGCGGCTCTCGGACGTCAACCTCAAGGTCGAGGGGTGGATCGAGGATCTGTTCGTCAACGCCACCGGACAGCCTATCCGACGCGGTCAGCGGCTGTTCTCGCTCTACAGCCCCGACCTGGTCTCGACCCAGCACGAGTATCTGCTGGCCCTCAAGACGCGCGAGCGGCTCGCGACGTCGCGCGTGGCTGACGCCCGTGGACATGCCGACCGCCTGGTGGCGTCTGCGCGGCAACGGCTCGAGCTGTGGGACCTGCCCGCCGACGAGATCGCGGCGCTCGAGCAGACTCGCCAGCCGCGAACGACCATGGTCTTCACCTCGCCCGTCTCGGGCTTCGTCATCGAGAAGCGAGCGCTGAAGGGCATGCGCGTGATGCCGGGCGAACTGCTCTACAAGGTGGCCGACCTCTCTGTCGTGTGGGTCGAGGCCGACGTCTACGAGCGCGAATCGCCGGGCGTCAAGCCGGGCATGGCGGCGCGCGTGACGATCGACGCCTACCCGGGTGACGTCTTCAACGGACGCGTCAACTACGTCTATCCCTTCGTGGACGAGCAGACACGGACGGTCCGCGTGCGTGTCGAGCTTGCCAACCGTGGCATGCGCCTGAAGCCTGGCATGTACGCCAACGTCGAGCTGGCCTCGCCGGGGGCCGAGGCTCTCGTCGTGCCCACCGACGCGGTAATCGACACCGGGCGGGCCCAGTTCGTGTTCGTGTCGCTGGGCGACGGGTACTTCGAGCCTCGAAAGGTGGAGGTCGGTCAGCGCCTCGATGGAGCGATCGAGGTTCGCACGGGGCTGCAGGATGGCGACCAGGTGGCCAGCGGCGCCACGTTCTTCATCGATTCCGAGAGCCAGCTGCGTGCGGCGATGCAGGGCTTCGAGGACCTGCCCGACGTCGTGTCGGCCAGCTCGAGCAGCGCTCCAGCGAGTCGCTTCACGATCACCTTCTCCAGCGAGCCCGACCCTCCGAGGAACGGCCCCAACACGTTCGTCGCCCAGGTTCGCGACCCGCAGGGCGCTCCCGTGACGGATGCGGAGGTGAGCGTCCGCCTCTACATGGCGCCAATGCCCTCGATGAACATGCCGGCAATGCGATCGGACGCGCGCCTCGTGCACGTCGCCGACGGCCGCTATCGGGGCCAGGGCAACGTCACCATGAGTGGACGCTGGGACGTCACCGTCACCGCCACACGCGCCGGCGAACGCCTCGCCTCGCGCCAGCTGGCCATTGTCGCCAAGTAGGGGGCGGGATGATTGAACGCCTGATCTCCTGGTGCGGTCACAACCGTTTCCTCGTGCTCACCGGTGCGGTCGTGCTGGCGCTCTGGGGCGCATGGGCCATGCTGCACACCCCGCTCGACGCCGTGCCCGACATCTCCGACGTGCAGGTGATCATCGCCACCGAGTGGCAGGGTCGGAGCCCCGACCTCATCGAGGACCAGGTGACCTATCCCATCGTGTCGGCGCTCGTGTCGGCGCCGCGGGTGCGCACGGTGCGGGGGTTCACCGACTTTGGCATCTCGTACGTCTACGCGATTTTCGAGGACGGGACCGACATCTACTGGGCGCGCAGCCGGGTCGTCGAGTACCTGCAGGGTATCCGCGCGCAGTTGCCGGCTGGCGTCAACCCCACCCTGGGCCCCGACGCGACGCCCGTGGGCTGGGTCTTCCAGTACGCCCTGGTCGACGAGAGCGGGCGCCAGACGCTTGCCGATCTCCGCGGGTTCCAGGATTGGTACCTGCGCTACTGGATTGCCAGCGTGCCGGGAGTGGCCGAGGTGGCCACGATAGGCGGCTTCGTCAAGCAGTACCAGGTTGGCCTCGATCCCAACAAGCTCGCGGCGTACAACCTCGCGGTCAAGGACGTCGTGCGGGCGATCCAGGCAGGCAACAGTGACGTCGAGGGACGCCTGCTCGAGTTCTCCGGGCGCGAGTACATGGTTCGTGGGCGCGGCTACATCGCGTCGCCCGAGGACATCGAACAGATTGCGGTGGCCGCCGACCCCCGAGGCACACCCATCCGCGTGCGCGACGTGGCGTCCGTGCGCATCGGTCCGGACCTGCGGCGCGGCGTCGCGGACCTCGACGGGCGCGGCGAGGTGGTCGGCGGGATCGTGATCATGCGCTTCGGAGAGAACGCGTTGAGGGTCATCGATCGCGTCAAGGCGAGGCTCGAGGAGGTGAAGGGCGCCCTGCCGCCAGGCGTCGAGCTGGTGGTCACCTACGATCGCTCGGGGCTCATCCGCGACTCGATTGCCACGCTGGGCCGGACCCTCACCGAGGAGGCCCTCGTGGTCTCCTTGATGGTGATCCTCTTCCTTCTTCACATCCGTTCGGCGCTCATCCCGATCCTGTCCCTGCCCATCGCCGTGCTCGCCTCGTTCATCCCGATGTACTACATGGGCGTCACGTCGAACATCATGTCGCTCGGCGGCATCGCCCTCGCGATCGGCGAACTGGTGGACACGGCCATCGTGATGGTCGACAACGCCTACCGGCGGCTGTCGGAGCCGAGGGAAGACGGGACGCTCGTGCCGCCCGAAGACCAGCCGCGCGAGGTCATTGCCGCCGCCAAGCAGGTTGGCCGGGCCCTTTTCTTCTCGCTCGCCATCATCATTGTCTCGTTCGTCCCCGTGTTCATGCTCGAGGCGCAGGAGGGGCGCATGTTCAGGCCGCTTGCCTGGACGAAGACGTTCGCCATGCTCTTTGCGACGATCCTCGCCATCACCCTCGTGCCGGTGCTGCTCACGATCTTCCTGCGCGGTCGTCGCTTCCGGCCCGAATCGGCCAACCCGCTGTCACGGCTGTTCACCGCCCTGTATGCGCCGCTGCTGCGCCTGACGCTGCGCTGGAAGTGGACGGCACTCGCGGTCAACTTCGCGCTGGTGCCGCTCACCGTGCCGCTCCTGTTCGTGATCGGCAGCGAGTTCATGCCCGCCCTGTACGAGGGCTCGCTGCTCTACATGCCCACCGCACCGCCCGGCATGTCGGTGACCGAGGGCAGCAGGATCATGCAGGTCCAGGACAAGATCCTGCGCGACTTCCCTGAGGTCGAACGGGTGTTCGGGTCGATCGGGCGTGCGACCACAGCCACCGACAACTCGCCGATTGGGATGATCAACACCACGGTCGTGCTGAAGGACCGCAAGGCGTGGCGTCCCGGAATGACCATCGACACGCTGCAGGCCGAGATGGACGAGGCGCTGCAGTTTCCGGGGTTTCCCAACACGTGGACCCAGCCCATCCGCAACCGGCTCGACATGCTCTTCACTGGCATCAAGACGCCGGTCGGCATCAAGGTGCTCGGGCCCGACCTGGGGGTGATTCAGCAACTCGGCCTGGAGGTCGAGCGCATCCTCCAGGGTGTGCCGGAAACGCGCAGTGTCTACGCCGAGCGCGTGACGCAGGGGTACTTCACCGACATCCGCGTCAACCGCGAGGCCATCGCCCGTCATGGTCTGACCGTGGACGACGTGCAGGAGGTGATTCAGACGGCCATCGGGGGGATGACGGTGACACGGACCGTCGAGGGACGCGAGCGTTACCCCGTGAGTGTCCGGTACGACCGCACGTTCCGCGACGACCTGCCCGCGCTCGGCCGCGTGCTGGTGAAGACGCCTGCCGGAGCCCAGGTGCCGCTGGGCCAGCTCGCGGAGATCAGCCTCACCGACGGTCCGGCGATGATCCGCGACGAGAATGGCCAGCTGGCCGGCTATGTGTACGTGGACACGGGCACGCGGGACATCGGTGGCTACGTGTCGCGCGCGCGCCAGGCGGTCGACCGAGGCCTCACGCTGCCGCCGGGGTACCGGCTCGAGTGGACGGGCCAGTACGAGTTCCAGGTGCGCGCCCGTGAACGCCTCCGGATCCTCATCCCCATCGTCCTGTTCGTCATTCTCGCCCTGCTCTACCTCACGTTCCACTCGGCCTCGGAGGCGGTGACCGTGATGCTCTCGGTCGTGTATGCCATGACCGGCGGCATCGTTCTGCAGTGGCTGCTCGGGTACAACTTCTCGGTAGCCGTCTGGGTCGGCTACATCGCGCTTTACGGCATCGCGGTGCAGACCGGCGTGGTGATGGTGGTCTATCTCCACGAGGCCCTCGATCGGCGCCTTCGGACCAAGCCCAGCGTCGATCGGCAGGACGTGCTCGAGGCAACGGTCGAGGGGTCGGTGCTCCGCCTGCGCCCCAAGCTCATGACGGTCGGCAGCACACTCCTCTCACTGGGGCCAATCATGTGGGCGACGGGTGTGGGCTCCGACGTGATGAAGCCGATCGCGGCCCCAATCGTCGGGGGCATGATCACGTCGACCATCCACGTGCTCTTCATCACGCCCGTCATCTTCTATGCGATGAAACTGCGCGCGCTTCGTCGCGGCACCCTGAAGCCATCGCGAATGAGGAACTGGGCGTAGAAGACACGTTCTCGGTTTCGGCGTGCCCAGGCCGCGTCAGAACGCCGCCAGGTCACGCGGCGTCAGTCGGCGCACGACCCGTGG
>JAFNAJ010000237.1 GCA_017860085.1 Acidobacteriota bacterium
CAGAAGGTGTTGAAGGACCCTCGGTTCCTCCTGCCCAATGCCTTCCAGGGCCCCCGCACGGCGCGCCTGATGGTGAGGTGGAGCTTCTGAGAACCCAGCCATGGCCCCAGAATCACGCGACTCCGCTTCGGTCGGCGGCGAGCCAGGGAGGCTCGCGGGGAAGCAGCTCGGTCCCTACCCTGTGTCTGGCCTGATTGGCGCTGGGGGAATGGGCGAGGTGTACCGCGCGCACGACCCGCGCCTCGGGAGAGATGTGGCGATCAAGGTCCTGCCCGCGCATCTTTCGCAGGACGCCGAGACCCTCGCACGCTTCGAGCGTGAAGTGCGCGCCGTGGCCGCGCTGTCGCACCCGAACATCCTGGCCATCCACGACGTGGGCACCGACGAAGGGTTGGCCTACGCCGTCATGGAACTGCTCGATGGTCAGACGCTGCGAGCGCACCTCGGCGGGGCGCCTCTTCCCTGGCGGAGGGCCCTCGCCATCGCGACGCAAGTGGCCGACGGCCTGGCCGCGGCCCACGCGCGGAACATCGTGCACCGCGACCTCAAGCCCGACAACATCTTCATCACGGCGTCGGGGCCCGTGAAGATCCTGGACTTCGGACTGGCCCGCGTGGCCGGGGACGCGGCGCGTTCCGACGGAGTGACGGTGGGCGCGGCCACCCAGCCGGGCGCGGTGATGGGCACGGTCGGCTACATGTCGCCCGAGCAGGCACGCGGCGAGGAGTCGGGTCCGACGAGCGACGTGTTCGCGTTCGGGTGCGTCCTCTACGAAATGCTCACTGGGCGGGCCCCGTTCGCCAGGCCGACTGGCGCCGAGAGCATGGCGGCCGTGCTTCGCGACGATCCGGTGCCGCTCGCAGAGCAGGTTGCGGACTTGCCACCCGCCGTCGAGGCGGTTGTGGCCCACTGCCTCGAGAAGCGACCGAGCGATCGATTCCAGTCGGCCAAGGACATGGGCTTCGCGCTTCGGGCCGTTGCCGAGATGACCGGCAGGACGACGGCGACGACGTTGCCCGCCGTTGCGGTCGGCGTGGGTAGACGCCGCCAGCGCCGTTGGAGCGCCGTGGCCGCTGGGGTCCTTGCGGGTCTCGCGATCGGAACAGCCACGGCGTCGATCTGGTGGTACCTGCGGATTCCGGCCGCCACACCGGCACCGCTCGTCCGCGCCTCACTGGTGCTCTCGCCGGAGGGGCCGCTCGCCCCAAACGACAGCCCGTCGGCCGGGTCGAGCGTTGCCATCTCGCAGGACGGTCGCCTGATCGCCTACGTCGTCCAGCGCAGTGGCGTGCGCCATCTGGCCGTGCGCGCGCTCGAGCGTGACGAAGAACGCCTGTTGCGAGGGACCGAGGGCGCCCTCTTTCCGGTCTTCTCGCCTGACGCCCAGTGGGTGGCCTTCTTCACAGAGACCGGGCTCAAGAAGGTGTCCCTGAGCGGAGGCACCCCGACGACCGTGTGCTGGGCGCCACCGGTACCCCGCGGGGCCGTGTGGGCCGACGACGGCGCGATCTACTTCAGCCCTGAATTCTCAACCGGACTGCAGCGCGTCCCCTCCACCGGGGGCCAGCCGACCGAAGTGACCCGCGTCGACCTCGGCGCGGGCGAGAGCAATCACCTGTTGCCCGAGGCCCTGCCCGGAGCCCGGGCCCTGCTCTTCACGGTCTGGAAGGGCGGGGACTTTGGTGCGGCCAGCATCTGGTCGGTCTCGCTGCCGAGCGGCGAGCGGCGCCTTCTTCTCGACGCGGCGGCTGCGCCACGCTACCTTCAGCCGGGGTTCCTGGTCTTTGCACGCGGCGGTGCATTGTTTGCCGCGCGTTTCGATGTCGACCGGCTTGCCGTGACGAGCGAGGCCCTGCCCGTGATCGATGGCGTGTGGTCGGATCGCCTCACGGGGACCGCGCACTACGCCGTGGCACGAAACGGCACGCTGGTGTACGCGTCGGGCGGGAACACCGTCGAAGAGCGCCATCTGGTATGGGTCGATCGACAGGGCCGGGCCCAGACGTTGGGTGTTGATCCGGGCTACTATGCCAACCCGAGGCTGTCTCCAGATGGACGGCACGTCGTGCTCGATTCACTGAACGACATCTGGACGTACAGCCTGGAGAACCGGACCCTCAGCCGGCTGACCTTCAGGAGCGTCAACCAGTTCGCCGTGTGGCACCCGGACGGACGGCACCTCGCGTTCTCGTCGTCGGACGGGGTGGCCTACCCGAAGCTGTTCTGGACGGACATCGAATCAGGCGGCCGGCCAGAGGCGCTGACCACTGAAGGCGGCGTGCAGTTTCCTGCATCCTGGACCCCCGACGGACGGGCGCTGGCCTATGCCGAAACTGCGGCCGAACGGACGGAGGCGGACACCGGATGGGACATCTGGCTGCTGCGACGCAGCAGCGACCCGCCGCGCAGCGTTCTGATTCGCACGCCGTTCACGGAGGACCAGCCGGCGTTCTCGCCGGATGGTCGGGCGCTGGCCTATGTGTCCAACGAGACCGGACAACTCGAGGTGTACGTCCGGACGTTTCCCGACACCAGCCGGAGGGCGCGCGTGTCGACGGACGGCGGCACGGAACCCGTCTGGGCGCGCGGAGGGGGCGAACTGTTCTACCGAAGAGGCCGCGGCTACTTCTCGGTGCCCGTGACGGTCGGCGACTCGATCCGCCTCGGGCGCCCTTCGCTGCTGTTTGAAGGCGACTACGTGCTGGCGTCAGAGATCCCCGGCAACCCCTCCTACGATGTTGCGCCGGATGGCCAACGATTCGTGATGGTCGCGCGCGCCAGCGAAACCCCTCAGCCCAGGCGTCTCGAACTCGTGCTCGGTTGGGCCCACGAACTCGAGCGGCGCCTCAGCGGCAGCACCGCGCCCTGAGTCTCTGCATCCAGGCCCCTTCTCCGCGGTCGGCAGAGCATTCTGCCGCGCGGCAGTGCCGCAGCGCAGGGCTGAAGCCTTGCACTAGCGCCGCGAGTGTTGCTGTGATGACTGCAGCGTCCCGATCATCCATCCAATCGTCGCGAGCCCCACGACGAGGAGCCAGCCGAAGACCGCGATCGCGCCCCACTGCGGTTCGACCCAGGTTGCCGGGGTGAATCCCGAGTCGGCCAGGCTGGCGCTGCGCACCTGGTCGCGCGTGATGATCATCAGCATGAGCGTGATGAGGATGCCGCTGATCAGCCACTTGACGTGGGGCAGAGGGTCGGCGGCCCGCGCGGTCATCACCGCCAGCGTCAGGACCACCATGCCCACTGCCACTCCGAGGAACAGCGCGATGACGGGCACGCGGGTCATCAGCTGCACGAGAGCGGGACGGGGCACCGCCAGCAGCCACCAGAACCCGACGACGAGGTTGAGTGCCGTCGCCCCCGCACACCAGTTTGCGCCGTGACGCATGGCCCAGTTGCCGAACTCCGGGTCGCGGTCGCGCGACACCCAACCGTGCAGCGCGATGGCCGCTCCGGCGACTGCCAGTGCCCCGAGCACCATGTGCAGGTAGCGCGGCACCAGCGTGGGATCGGCGAGGTTCAGCTGCAGGCCGCGGCCGTCGGCGCGGTAGAGCTCGACGAACCGCTCAGGTCGGAGCATCAGGCTCATGTTGTTGACGTAGATGAACCCGATCGCCAGGAACAGGATCGCCATCGCCCACGACAGCGGTCCCGCCCAACGCGAGTGCCGCTGCCCCCTGAACGCGACCACGTACGCCGCGTAGTATGCGACGATGAGCAGGGGCACGACGGCGAGCCAGAACCCGGCCATGAGGATCGAGCTCGTGAAGAACAGGCGGCCGTAGAGCACCTGCAGAAAGAGCAGGGGCGCCACGCCGAAGGTGACTGTGGCCGCAATGGCCACCGGCATGGCCTTGGCCATCCACTGCGTGAGGGTGGCGGCATGCATGGCCGAGTGGCTGCGCGACCGCCACCGCGCGACGGCCGTGATGATCGACCCCCCCAGCACGAAGTTCATCGGCAGTACGTGGAGGAAGAACGTGAGCAGGAGCAGTCCCCACAACAGCCAGCCAGGCGCCGGTTGCGGCAGGGGGTCGGGTTGCGGGATCGACGTCAGCCAGAGGGGGTTCATCGCGCACTCTCCTTCGCGTCCGGACCCGCCGTGAGCGCCGCGAGGTGTGCCGCCACGGCTCGACGTTCGGTGTCGGAACCGGGAAAGGCTGGCATCATCTCGTTCAGCTCGGGCAGCTTCCCGAGCATCTCGTAGAACTCGTCGGCCGATCGGGGCGGACGCCCCGCGAACGGCCAGCCCCCACCGTCGCCGTGGCACATGGAGCAGTTCTCCTCGAAGAACCGTCGCCCGAGGTCGTCAACGCCGGCGCCACCACTTAGCGCGGAGGCCAGCGCCTCGGGGCCCGCACCGCCCAGATGGGCGAGGTAGACCGCCAAGGCGCGCTTCTCATGGTCGGTGCCGACGAACGGCGGCATGCGGCGCCCGCGCCACGTGGTGAGCTGGACGGCCGGGTTGCTCCATGATGTTGGAACACCTGCCGCATCCACCGGGTCGGCCAGCCGTCCGAGCATGCCGGTGAGCGCATCGACGCCGCGGCCCTGGACGAGCGGTCGGACACCAAGGTGGCCGTCCACGGTGTGGCACGACGAGCAGAGGATCTTGAACACCTCGCGGCCCTCCGCCGTCGCGTAGGTCACCTCGTCGACGGTCGCGTCGTCGACGTCTGGCAGGCGGGTCCAGGCTGATGCTTTCAGCAACCCGCCTGCATTCAGCGCGTCGACGGTGAACGCGTCCGGCACGGCAGTGGGGCGTGCCCCGCTGGCCGCTGGCATGCGCACGGCATTGACGAACATCACGCGCCCAATCACGTAGGGCTTGCGAAGACCCTCGCGCACCCACTCGGCACCGCCGAAGGCCAGCAAGCCGGCCACCATGGCGAGACTCGCCAGCGTTCGCGCCATCACCAAGTGGCGGGTGAGAACAATGGCCAGGGTGATGACGACCAGGGCCAGGCTGGCAAGGAGGCTCACCTGCGCCGCGGCGCGCACCACCGGGTGCCCTGTCGATGTCGCAACGCGACCGCCATCGGGATGATCCAGCCCAGGCCCGCGTAGCGAGCCACCTGGGCACGCAACGAGCGGTCGCGCGACCAGGCGACGGTGAACAGGGCGTAGAGGCCGGCCAGGCCGACGCACACGAACGTTCGTGCGACGAGGCTCGGCCAGTACGTCGGGTTGAAGAAGCCGTCGAAGAGACCGCGCGTCACCAGCCAGTCGCCGGGCGTGAGCATGTACGCCAGGATGCCGTTGATGACGACGAGGCTGAGCCACGCCGAGACGAAGTACACCCAGCCGACGGCAAGGTGCGTGCGCGCGTCGAGGCGGTCCCAGCCGTAGTAGTAGACCATGGCCGCCGCGATCTCGACGGCAAAGAACGTCCACTCGATGGCCCAGCCCCACACCCACGTCTGAATGAGCGCCGACGTGGCCGACGGGTGCACGAGCCCGATCGTGAACCAGATGCCGACACCCGTCAGCGCGCCGGCGACAAGCGTGAGCAGCACGAAGAAGCGCGAATGCCACCGCACGTAGGCGAGCAGGCGCTCGTCGTCCAGGCGCCGCGCGCGGCGCTCGGTCACGACCAGGAACAAGCCGCCGCCGACGGCGAAGTGCGAGATGAAGACGTGGACGATGGCCACGAAGGCGATGAGGAGCCCGCTCGACGGCAACTCCCAGATCGGGTAGTTCATGTCGACCCCTTGGACGCCGGGGCGGCGCCGGACACACGGGCGGGGGCTGCGGCTACCGAGCCCGCCGGGAAACCGGCAGGTACAGCCGCACGGCCGTGATCAGGGGCAAGCCTCGTGCCGTCCTGAGGTCCCGTGCGGACAGGGCGCCGGCGTGGGCAGGGCTCAGTTCGCTGCCGGAGGACGGCCGCCCTCGGGCACGGCGACGAGGTCGAAGTGCAGCAAGCGGTCGGGCATCGCGCCGCTTGCCGTGAGCTCACGATTCCGCCGATGCCAGTAGGCCATGAGCGCGTCGGCGCGCTCGAACGTCTCGTCGTCACCGTGCGCGCTGATCGCGCGGATGCGTGGGTACCAGGCAAACAGGCGATCGAGAAACGCGACCGGGTCCTCGCTCTGGAGATCGATGAGGCATCGTGGGTTGAACTCGGTCAGCATCGCCGGCCTGAAGCGCTCGATGAGCCTTCGGGCACCCTCGAGTGCCGCCGGCTCGTGTCCCTCGATGTCGAGCTTGATGACGTCGAGGCGGGGGAGCCACGCGAGCGCGTCGTCGAGCACCACACCCTGCGCGTACTGCGTCTCCCCGGGAGGGCGGGCACCGGTGACGAACGTGTTCGAGACCCCGCCCGTCAGGGAGAACACCTCCACGCGATTCGAGGCCGCGAACGGCAGGACGCGGACGTTCGTGAAGCCGTTCAGCACGAGGCCTGCATAGAGCATCTGCACGTTGTCGGGGTTCGGTTCCACCGCAACCACGAGCCCGTCTGGACCGACGATCGATGCCGCCAGGAGCGCGATGGCTCCGACGTTGGCACCCACGTCAACCACGACGTCGGCGGGCCGCGTGAGACCGGCCATCGCTCGCCGCACGTGCGGCTCGTACTCTTGGCTCGCCAGCATTCCTTCCGCGAAGTCGCGATCGCGTCGCTGCACACACACCCGATACCCGCCGAGGTCGACCGGGATGGGGCGCACCTCTTCGTTGAGCCGGAAGCGATACTCCTCCGAGTCGAACAGGCTGCTGACGAGACGATCGAACGGAAAGCCCTTCGTCCCGAGCTCGAGATAGTGCGCAAGGCCGGATGAGTCGGGCTCGCGCTTCAGAATGATGCGGTACGCGCACCGGATGTCGGCCTCGGTGATGCCGGTCGCCTCTGGCCGTCGCCTGCCTCGCAACCGCTCCAGGATGCCCATACGGATGCCGGTTGTATCACAGGGCCGGGCGTGACGGCGATTGGGGGCGTCGCCAGCGGGGCCAGTCAGGCCATGACGTCGAGCCGGGTGCCGACCGTGCGGTCGTCGTCCGATTCCGAGGTCCCGCTGGGGCGTGGCCGAGAGGGCGGGGGAGGGTGGCGGCGGGACTGGTCGCGGGCGCCGCGGCGGCGCGCGGCCTCGATCCGTTCGAACCGCTCCGACTCGGCCGCGCGGTCGTGCGCCGTCGAGACGTCCGAGATGGGTTCGCTGATCCCCTGCGGCGCCACGGATGCTTCCCTCAATTGGGTAATCGGCCCTTGGAGTCGAGACGTGAGGAGGCGCCGACCCGGCGGCGCCTCAGCGGCGGGCGGTGGTGTCGAACAGGCTGGGGAGGCCGACCGCGTCGATCGGCCACGGCTCGGCCTGCAAGCCCGCTTCAAAGGCCGCGCGTCCCAGGACGGCGGCGCCTGTCATCCCTCGTGCGCGAAGATCGCGCACACCTGTGTCGCGGTTCGACTTCGAGAGCTTGGTGCCGTCACTGCGGAAAAGCAGGCCGTGGTGGCAGAACACCGGGGGGTCGGGCCGGCCGAGCAGGCGCGCCAACCGGATCTGGCGCGCTGTCGACTCGAGCAGGTCGAGTCCACGCACCACGAGGTCGACGCCCTGGCGGCAGTCGTCCACCGTCACGGCGAACTGGTAGGTCCACTGTCCGACCCGGTCGCGGATGAGCAGGTCGCCGCACTGACGCGACGGGTCGTGCGCATGCGGCCCCTGCATCGCGTCGGTGAAGGGCTCGTCGCCTGGGTCGATCGCGAGGCGCAGCCCTCGTCCTGGCGCGGGCTCGAGATCCCGCGCGCGGCAGGTACCCGGATAGCGGGGCTCGACGTCCACGCGGGTGCCGGCGCGTTGACCAATGGCCCGGCGGGAGCAATCGCACGCGAAGACGCACGCCGACGTGCGCAGCCTCGCGACGGCCTCCTCGTACTCCGCCGCGCAGTCACTTTGCCGCAATGGCGAGGGCCCGCCGCGGAAGCTCGGCGTCGGGCCGACATCTGGCTCGAGGCCCAGCCAGTCGAGATCGTCGAGGATGGCCTGCTCGTGGGTCTTCCGGCACCGCTGGCGATCGTGGTCCTCCATCCGCAGCAGGACACGGCCTCCAAGCGCGCGCGCCAGGCCCCAGACGTAGATGGCGTTGACGACGTGCCCAAGATGCAGGTATCCCGTGGGCGATGGCGCGTACCGGGTGAGGAAGCGACTCGGAAGCCGCCGCGCGAGGTCGTCGAGAGAGGGGCGCATCGACCCGTCAGGCGGTTGACCAGCGGGGCCCGTCACCACTCGTCTTTGTGCACCAGCGGCACAAACCGTACAGGGATTGTCGCGCGGCGCACGACCCGATCGGCTGTCCGAGTAACGACAACAATCTCCTGGCTCCACGAGCCGACCGGAAGCACGAGCGAACCGCCGACCGCGAGCTGGTCGACCAGCGGCTGCGGAACATGATCGGGAGCCGCGGTGGCCATGATCCGGTCGAACGGGGCCTGGTCTGGCCAGCCGCCGTACCCGTCGCCGATGCGCACGTGGATGTTCCGGTAGCCGAGCGACGTGAGAACCGACTCCGCGCGCCGTCCCAGCTCGGGCACGATCTCGATCGTGAACACCTCGCGCGCCAACTCGGCCAGCACCGCTGCCTGGTAGCCCGACCCGGTCCCGATCTCGAGCACCTTGTGGCTGGGTTGCACGTCGAGCAACTCGGACATGTAGGCCACGATGTAGGG
>JAFNAJ010000238.1 GCA_017860085.1 Acidobacteriota bacterium
CCGTGCCCCGGGAAGTGCTTGAGCGTCGCGAGCATGCCGCCGGCCTGCAGTCCCCGCACGTAGGCCGCTGCGAGGGCACCGACCTTGGCAGGGTCCTCGCCGAACGACCGTGTGTTGATCACCGGGTTGCGGGCGTTGTTGTTGACGTCGACGACTGGTGCGAAATTGACGTGCACACCGATCGCGCGGGACTCGACGGCCGTGATGCGCCCGGCCTCGAACGCGAGCCGCTCGTCGCCGGCCGCGCCAAAGGCCATCGCTCGCGGGAACAGCGTCGCACCCTGGATCCGGAACCCCACGCCGGCTTCGAAGTCGCCGGTGTTCAGCAGCGGCACCGTCGCGCGCGCCTGCAGCCGATTGAGCGTCGCTGCCGCCTCGAGCGGATCGCCCAGCAACACGGCGCCGTAGCCGGCACCCAGCAGCACGTCCGGCACCGCCTGCGACCCGCCAAAGACGTGCAGGCCGCCGACGCCGTAGCGCCCGACCAGTTCGGCCAGCCGCACGAATTCCTCCGAGTCGGTGCTGAGGAACGTCGACTCGAACGACGGCACGAAGAGCTGCCCGACCTTCTGCTCGAGGGTCAGCGCCTTCAAGGTGCGCTCGACCCACCGCTGGGCGGTTCTGTCGAGGGCCTGATCGTCGGGTCGGGCCACGGCCACGAGCGTCCCGGTCAAGAAGACGAGACCGATGGCCGCGTGAAGGAGTCGTCGATGCATGGACACAGGAACGAGCATACGGCAGGGATCGTAAACCACGGGCATCGTGCGAAGCCACAGTCCTCGACGGCTGAAGGCCTATAATTTCGCCCGTGACCCATGTGCACCATCGCGCCACGTCTCCGGCTCGCACGCGGTGTGCCGTCCTCACGGTGAGCGACACCCGTACGGCGGAAACCGACACGTCGGGCCGCGCGATTGCCGAGCTGCTGGCGGCCCACGGTCACGAGGTGGCCTGGCAGGCCATCGTGCGCGACGAGCCGCTCGAGGTGCGAGCCCTGGTCGAGACCCAGCTCGCACGACCCGACGTCGACGTGGTGATCACCACGGGAGGCACGGGCCTGTCGTCTCGCGACCGGACGTACGAGGCACTCGTGGGCCTGCTCGAGACGCGCATCGACGGCTTTGGCGAGCTGTTCCGGGCGCTGAGCTACGGCGAGATCGGCGCCGCCGCCATGATGAGCCGCGCCTGCGCCGGTGCGGCGCGAGGCCGCGTGGTCATCATGCTGCCGGGCTCGGAAGCCGCCGTGCGGCTGGCGATGACGAAACTGATCCTGCCAGAGCTCGGCCACCTCGTCCGCGAGGTCTCACGCTAGACCGGAGCCCCGATGCGTCCGTTTGTCTCCACGCTGCCACTCGACCGCGCCCTCGCGATCATCCAGACCGCAGCGACCCCCATCGACGTGGTCGAGCACGTGACACTCGAGGCGGCCGCGGGACGTGTGCTCGCGCGCCACATCGACGCGACGCTCGACGTGCCGCCCTTCGACCGATCGGCCATGGACGGCTTCGCCGTCGTGGCCAACGACACCGTCGGTGCCTCGCCGACCACACCGGTCGTACTCGACGTCGTGTCGACGATCTACGCGGGAGACTCGCCAGGCAGCACGACGGACGGGATCCAACCAGGCCAGTGCTGCGAGATCGCCACCGGCGCTCCCCTGCCACCCGGGGCCGACGCCGTCGTCATGGTGGAGGACACCGAGCGACAGGGCGACGACCGCGTGCGCGTACGAACGCCCGCAGCGCCCTTTCAGCACGTGGGACGACGCGGCAGCGATGTCGGTGCGGGCGGCCGTGCGCTGGAGTGCGGGGCGTTCCTGACCACGGGTCGGGTCGGCCTCCTTGCGGCGCTCGGCACATCAGCCGTGCCTGTCTACGCAAAACCGGAGATCGCGCTGGCGTCGAGCGGCAACGAGGTCGTCACGTCAGGACGACCGCTCGGGCCCGGCCAGATCTACGACGTCAATGCGATCACGCTCAAGGCCGTGGTCGAGGCGCACGGCGGTCGCGCGCGCGTCCATCCACCCGCTCGCGACACCCTGGCCGACCTGGCGCGTCTGCTGGACACGGTGGCCGGCGCTCACCTGGTGGTGATCTCGGGCGGCAGTTCCGTCGGTGACCGCGATCTGCTCGTCGATGCGGTCGCGCGACGTGGCGAGATCCTGTTTCATGGGATCGCCGTGAAGCCCGGCAAGCCGACGCTGTTTGGCCGAATCGGCGCCCAGCTCGTGCTGGGCATGCCCGGGAACCCCACATCGTGCCTGTCGAACGCCTACATCCTGCTGGTGCCGTTGCTCCGCACGCTGGCCCGGCTGCCCGCCCATCGCCCCCAACTGCGGCGCCTGCCCCTCAGCTCCGCGGTGAAGTCGACGCCCGAGCGGCACCAGTTCTACCCGGTGCGGATTGATGACGAGCGAGCGGTGCCGGTGTTCAAGGGATCGGGCGACATCACCAGCCTGTCCGACGCCGACGGCTACATCGAAATCCCCATCGGCGTCGGCTCGGTCGCCGCCGGCACGCTCGTTGACGTGAAGCTGTTCTAGCCCTTCAGCCGCTTGTTGATCTCGGCCCAGTTGACCACGTTCCACCACGCGTCGACGTAGTCGGCGCGGCGGTTCTGGTAGTGCAGGTAGTAGGCGTGCTCCCACACGTCGATGCCGAACACGGGTCGCTTCCCCTCCATCATCGGGTTGTCCTGGTTGGCCGTGCTCATGATGGAGAGTCTGCCGCCTGCCTCGATGACCCACGCCCAGCCAGAGCCGAAGCGCCCAATCGCTGCCTTCTTGAACTCGTCCCTGAACTTGTCGAAGCCGCCGAACGACGCGTTGATGGCGTCGGCAATGGCGCCCGTCGGAACGCCGCCGGCCTTCGGGCCCATGATCTGCCAGAACATGGTGTGGTTGACGTGCCCGCCGCCGTTGTTGCGCACGGCCGTGCGGATGTTCTCAGGAACCGCGTTGAGATCCTTGATGAGGTCGTCGGCGCTCTTGCCCGCCAGCGCCGTCTGTCCCTCGAGCGCGGCATTCAGGTTGGTGACATAGGCCGCGTGGTGCTTCCCGTGGTGGATCTCCATCGTCCGCGTGTCGATGAACGGCTCGAGGGCGTTGAAGGCGTACGGCAGTGGTGCCAGTTCGTGAGCCATGGGATGTCCTCCCTGCTGTGTGTCTACGCTGGAATGAGGTTGTAGAGCGTGTCGCGCTCGCAGGGCTGCCGCCCCGCCGCGTCGACCAGTGCACGGATCTGCGCGGTCGTCATGGCCTCGGGCGTTTGCGCGCCAGCCATGTGGTAGATCTTCTCCTCCTGCACGGTGCCGTCGAGGTCGTCCACGCCGAACCACAGCGACACTTGCGCCACGTCGATCCCGGTGGCGATCCAGAACGCCTTGATGTGCGGGATGTTGTCGAGCACCAGCCGCGCCACGGCGTGGACCCGCAGCGTATCGGCCGCGGTCGGCGCGGGCAGCTTGCGCATCTGGTTGTTGTCGGGATGGAAGGCGAGCGGAATGAAGGCCTGGAACCCGCCGGTCTCGTCCTGCAGCGCCCGCGCGCGGAGCATGTGATCCACGCGCTCCTCGGGCGTCTCGATGTGTCCGTAGAGCATCGTCACGTTCGAGCGCATGCCGAGGCGGTGGGCTGTCCGGTGGATGGCGAGCCACCGGTCGCCGTCGCACTTGTCGTGACAGATCTTGCGGCGCACGCGCTCGGCGAAGATCTCGGCGCCGCCTCCTGGAAGCGAATCGAGCCCGGCGGCCATCAGGGCGCGCAGCACGTCCTCGTCGGTCCTCCCGTAGAGATCGGCGTAGAACGCGATCTCGACCGCCGTGAACGCCTTGAGGTGGACGTCGGGGCGGATACGCTTCAAGCCGGCAAGCAGGTCCGTGTAGTAGCTGAACGGCAAGTCCGGGTGCAAGCCATTGACGATGTGGACCTCGGTGAGGGGTTCGTGCTGGCGTTGGCGCAGCTTGTCCCACGCCTGCTCCAGCGACATGGTGTACGAGCCGGGGTCGCCCTCCTTCAGCCGTGCGAACGAGCAGAAGAGGCAGCTGGCGACTCACACGTTGGTGGCCTCGAGCCGGATGTTGTGGTTGTAGAAGGTTCGGGACCCGTGGCGCTTCTCACGCTCACGATTCGCCAGCCAGCCCACCGCGTAGAGATCGGGAGCGTCGAACAGCCTCACGCCGTCCTCGAGGGTGAGGCGCTCGCCGGCCTCGAGCTTCTCGGCGATGTCGGTGAGGCGAGCGGCAGCAAGACGTTGACGCATGGCTCCCAGAACTCTTGATGATAGGTCAATGACACGGGCCGGGCAAACACCTCACTCGGCGGTCGGCGCTCAGCTGGGTCGCGCTGCAACGCCGCGTGCTATACTCCGCCTCAATAGCGCTCCGGGGGACAGGGAAGCTGGGTGCAAAGCCCACACGGTCCCGCCACTGTGAGCGGGGAGCGGCGATCGCAGGGCCAGCTGGCAGCAACCGGCGGCCCGTCACTGTGCCTGGCAGGGCACGGGAAGACCACGATCGCACGCGATGATCCGCAAGTCAGGAGACCTCCTCCCGGACACGCTCCTTTCGCCACGCGACCAATGTCGCGGGGGCGCCGGCGCGAGGACACGCCGGAAGAGGAGGTTCATGGTCGTTCGGTTCGTCTCGCTGGCAGGCAAGTCCGCGTGCCGGCTCCCCGCGTGCCTCTCACTGTTTCTGCTCTCCGCGACACTCGCGTCCGCCGCGACCATTCGCGGCACGGTGATCGATCCCGACGGCCAGCGCGTCGCTGCGGCGACCGTACGCATCGAGCACGCCACGCTGCCGACGCGCACGGTCGTCACCGATCCCCACGGTGAGTTCCGCGCTGAGGCGGTGCCGCCTGGCGACTACGAGATCCGCGTGCTGGCGCCTGGACTGCGCGCCGACGCGGTCGCCGTGACCGTTGCGGATGGTGCCGATATCCCGCTCACGATTCGGCTGGCATTGTCAGCCATCGACGAATCCATCGTCGTCTCGGCCGCCCAGGTCGAG